>ONSO01000175.1 GCA_900320485.1 uncultured Lachnospiraceae bacterium
TCCAATGAAAGAAACATGTCCTTAAAGAGCGGGTATGTGGTGTCTAAGGTTCTGACGGAGAAGGGCCACAACGTGATCCTGCTGGATGCCTACATGGGGTATGACGAGAAGGAGCTTCTCATTCCCGACGCCTTTGAGGATCCGGAAAAGTATTCTCTGGAGCCGCAAAAGATTTCCAACGAGGTGCCGGATCTCTGGGCAGTGCGCAAGCGCAGAAAAGACCAGTCGGGGGCCTACTTTGGACCAAACGTATTGCAGATCTGTCGCCAGGCGGACCTGGTATTCATTGCGCTCCACGGCGCCAACGGGGAAAACGGAAAGGTACAGGCTACCTTTGACCTCCTTGGCATTGAATATACGGGATGCGATTATTTCTCCTCAGCCGTTTCTTCCAACAAGTCCGTGGCGAAACAGCTCCTCGCACAGGCAGGCGTTCCCGTTCCCAAGGGATATTGCATATATAAGCATCAGGAAGCAATGGATCCGGAAGAAGCGGGCCTTAGCTATCCCGTGATCGTAAAGCCCAACAATGGCGGCATCGGGCTTGGCATATCCGTGGCAAATGATAAGGCTTCCTACGCAAAAGCCATCAATGAAGCCTTCCGGTGGGAGAATGAGATCATTGTGGAAGAGTACGTCATCGGAAGGGAATTTGCGGTGGGAACCATCGATGGAAAGCCCCTGCCCGTCATAGAGGTGTTGCCTTTGGCGACCAAGAATAAGGAAATGGGCATGTCTCTGCGCGGAGAAACGGTGCAGAAATGCCCTGCGGACATCCCGGCAAAGCTGGCAGACCAGCTTAGGGAGACGGCGCAAAAGGTGGTTTCCATTTTGGGGGTTCTGGCCTATGGAAAGGTGGATTTTATTGTCCGGGAGGATGGCTCTTTTGTTTGCCTGGAATGTGATTCCCTGCCCCAGCTCTATCAGGATGCCCATCTGGTGCTGGAGGCAAAGGAGGCCGGCATGTCCTTTGGAGATCTTTGTGAAAAGATCATGGAGATGAGCCTCCGGAAAAAATAAGACGGTTTTGGGACCGGTCCGTTGCGCACGCTGCGGACCGGCTCTTTGCAGGAGGGATAGAATGGAAAAGACGGAAAACTTGCAACCGGCGGCGCCGGGCCAAAAGATCCGGGAGCTTCTTTCGGAGCGAGGGATGCTTCAGAAGGAATTTGCCCTTCGCATGGGGCTGACGGAAAAACACGTGAGTAAGCTCATCAACGGGGAGGTACAGCTTACGGTGGACGTATCCTTAAAGCTGGAGACCGTGTTGGGGATCCCGGCGGCTGAATGGAATGCCATGGAGGCAGTCTGGCGCGAGATGCTTCTTCGCGAAGAGTATGACGCGCATTCCAAGGTGGAAGCGGCACTGGCCCAGCTCATCCCATATGCGGAGATGGCAAAGCTTGGATGGGTTCCTGAAACCGGGGAGCTAAAGGAAAAAGTCAGGAGACTGAGGGAGTTTTTTGAAGTGACGGACCTTGCCCTTATTGAAACGTGGCAGATCTCGGGAGCAGCCTGCCGGGATCTATCCATGCAGGAGAAGGAAGACCTGACGGTGGTGGCGTGGATCCAGGCAGCAAGGAAAAAGGCCAGGGAGAACGCGGGCGCGGCTTATGGAGGGAAGGGACTTTTAGAGGTCGCGAAGGCACTTAGGTCCTTCACGAATGAAAAGCCTGCAACATTTTTGCCGGTACTTACGGAAAAACTTGCGGAGCAGGGTGTTTGTCTCACGTTTCTGCCAAGGCTCAGGGGACTGTTTGTGCAGTCTGCGGCCATCCTTTCCGGAAACAGGGTAGTGATCGCCATGACGGAGAAAAAGATGACGGACGGGGAATTTTGGTTCCGGCTGTACCGGGAGCTGGGGCATGTTTCCCTGGGACACGTATGGCAGCAGGAGGGAACCACGGAGCAGGATGAGCGTGATGCCAGCCTGTGGGCAAGAAACGCACTGCTGGCGCGGTCGGAATATGATGCCTTTTTAGAGAAGGGAAGCTTTACGGAAAAGAGCGTTTTGGAATTTGCGGGGCAGCAGGGGATCGCTCCCGGCATTCTCTTGGAAAGGCTTCAGCATGACGGCCTTGTGGGAGGCGGTTCACTCAATCGGCTCAAAAAGGAATATGACTTTGGCGACAAGAGAAAAAAGGCGAAGGAAGCCAAATAAATCAGGAGAAAAGCATGCGTGCCGTAAACATATATGCACTTACCAGAGACTTGCCGGAGGAAGCAAAGCCTCTGTTTGAGAAGGCCTTGTCCCATCGTGACGGGCGGCTTCGGATCAAGGAGCAGGAATTTGAACAGATCGCGCAGATCGTGCAGGAGTTGCTCAGGCTGGGCGCTTCGCAGGAAAGCTTTGAGGACTGGTATTATTCCTTTACCATTCCACACGTTTCCCGGGAATTTGACCTCCTGAAGGCGGGAGAAAACGGGTGCGTGGTGAACGTGGAATTAAAGAGCGCAAGTCCCAGCGTTACCCTTGCAAGGATCAGAAAGCAGCTGGAGCGGAATCAATATTATCTCTCCCTCATCGGGTCGAAGATCTACAGCTTTACCTATCTCAGTGACGGGAAAAGCAAAGGAAGGCTGTATACTTTGACGGGGGAAGGGCTAAAGACCTGTTCCTTTAGGGAGCTGCTGCGGCGGCTTGCCCAGATAAGGCGTCCCCTGCGGGAGAACCTTGAGGAGAGGTTCCGTCCGGGAGACTTTTTGATCTCGCCTTTTAGCGAGCCGGAGCGCTTTTGCAAGGGACAGTATTTCCTCACGGAGCATCAGCAACAGATGCGGGAGAGGATCCTTACGGGCATCCGGCGTTCCACTTCGACGCTCTTTGGCGTTACGGGGGAGGCCGGCACGGGAAAGACTCTGCTTTTATATGACATTGCAAAGGAGCTTTCCAAGGATTACAAGATCTGCGTCATTCATTGCGGTAATCTTTCTGCCGGGCATGAAAAGCTTAAGTCCATGCTAAAGGGCATTGAGGTGGTGGAGGCAGGATTTCCGAAGGAGCCCGGGAGGGATTTTGAAGGAGAAGTAAAGAGCAGTGCCGTAAATGCCCTGGAACGGTGCGACGTGGTCTGCGTGGACGAATCCCAGAGACTTTCGGAGGAGGAATTTGCCGAAGTGCTTGCCGCCTATGCGGGAGGGAAGATCAAGGCCTGCCTTTTTGTCTATGACGTAAAACAGGTGCTCTCGCGGTCAGAGAGGGAGAGAAACATGCCGGAGCAACTTCGCAGGGTTACGGGCTTTCAGGAACTCCGCCTGGCAAAGAACATTCGGACCAGCAAGGAGATCTACGCATTCATCAATGCGCTGCTGGATCTGAAAAAGCGATCGGGACTTCCGTTCCCAAACATTGACGTGCTTTGGGCAGGAGACGAAAAAGAGGAAGAGAAGCTGATCAGGTTTTATCAAAAAAGGGGATATCATTACATCCCTTCCGGCTATGAGAATTCCCATGACGTCATCGGGCTGGAGTTTGACGCCGTGGTGGTTACGATGGATGAGAGATTCCATTATGCGCAGGACGGAAAGCTTTCGGAGAGGGAAAATGAAGAGGAGGACTGCCTCTACGTTCAGCTTCTCTACCAGAATGTCTCCAGGACAAAGGATAAACTCTGCGTCATCGTAAAGGAAAACGCGGACGTGTGCCGGGAGCTTGTGGCCGTAGTCTGCCGCAATGCCTGAAAGGGAAACTTGTTGCGCGATAACACCAAATAGTGATATAATAGTTGCAAGCTATGCTTGCAATCCCGAATGAAATGAGGGACGTGCCGAAGGGCACGCAGTTGCAAGCCATGCTTGCAATCCCGAATGAAATGAGGGACGTGCCGAAGGGCACGCCATGAAATAATAACTGGAGGTTACGTATGAAAGATCGGAATCTGAATGATATTCCTGCTTTTGGAAAAGTTGGAAATTATACGCTTGAGGAGATTGAACAGGCGCAAAAATTAAAGAAAAAAAATGGCGGAACCCTGATGGAAAACCTAGAGAAGGTGACGGGTAAGGGCTCTGCACCCACCATGGATTTTGACAGCCTGAAAAATGCGGCAAATGCCGCCACGGCGCAGATGCAGGCCATGATGCAGGCTGCAAAGGAAAGAACCCAGAATGCCAAAAAGGCATCCGGGGATCTCGATGCCGTCAATGATCAGCTGTTTAAGAATCAGGCGACCCTGAATGAGGAACTGGCAAGCCTGACAAAGAGCATTCAGTCCGATTTTGGAATCGGGGCGCAGCATCTTACGGCGCCTTCCGCCCTGGACAGGCTGGAGACCGTATCCGCACCGCAGGCGGAGGCGACCAGGGAAGAAATTCTGGAAAAATTCTCTGGTCTTGCGCAGGAGATAGAAAAGACGGTCTATGGCCAGCCGGAATTCATTAAAAAACTGGTCATTGCATTTAAGAGACCTTTTGTAATGCCGCCCGTGCCGCCCAAGGCATTGAACTGCGTGTTCCTTACGGGAAAGAATGACACGGGTAAGCACTTTGCCCTTTTGGAGATGGCTAAGGAGCTGAGCAAGCGGGGCGTCATCAAGAATTCTGACGTAAGGATCATGGACCTTGGCATTTACGTGGATGCCTCCATGGAAAAGCTTTTCTTGCAGGACATGTATTCGGCACTGTCCAGCAATTCCAAGATTCTGTTATTTGAAAACTTTGAGAACTGTCATCCTTCCTTCCTGATCCACGTGGGATCTCTCGTGACGGAGGGACAGCTCCGCCTGTCTGAGCGTTACGTCATGCAAAAAGGACAACTGGTAAACGTGCAGAATTCCCTGGCGTCTGAGGTGGTCAGCACCTTTACGGCCACCGGAAAGTATCTGGTATTTGTGACGGAAAAGGGTATCGACAAGGTGGCGGGCATCATGGGCGCACCCTTTATCAATGCACTTGGCGACGTATGCGCTACGGAGAAGCTGGACAATGAAGCCATTAAGAAGATCGCCGCAAGAGAGCTGGAGGAACTGAAGGAGAAGGCAAAGGACAGGTGCTTTTTCACGGTGGAGGTAGCGGAGGATTTCCTGGATTACAGCGTTACCCGGTCGGAAAAGCAGGCGGGACTGAAGGGCGTGCGGGATTTCTATGACTGCGTGCTTCAGGCACTGGCGCAGGCAAAGCTGGAAGGGGATTATCCCAAGGATGCCCTGATGAAGCTGAGCCTGGAAGACGGCAAGGTCATGGCAACGCATGGGGAGGAAAAGATCGATCTCTCAGCTCTGTTGCCGGAAGGCTACCGCGGCGAGATCGACGAGATCCGCAAGGAGATGGATGCCATTGTCGGCCTTACAAAAGTGAAGGAATACATTGGTGGCCTGGAAGAATACTACAAGGTACAAAAGAGAAGGGCAGACGAGGGTCTGAAGGTCAGCGAGCTTTCCAAGCACATGATCTTTACGGGAAATCCTGGTACCGGTAAGACGACCATCGCCCGCATTATCAGTAAATACTTA
>ONSO01000103.1 GCA_900320485.1 uncultured Lachnospiraceae bacterium
CCTTTTTTTGCACGTGGCTATTGTATTTGCATTTGGAAAAGCTGTATCATGAAAGACTCTTCGGCGAAGGCCTTTTACGGACGGACGCCGGTTTTGATAAGAAAAATAAGCTTTTGATCCTTGCAACGCTGCTGGGCTTTTGGACGCAATACTTTTTTCTTTTCTACTGCCTGACGATTGCGGGCGTTACGGCCTGGATCCTTTGGAGAAGAAAAAGGACAAAGGAATTACTGCATTACGTTGTCAGCATGGTGACTGCCGCGGTCATTGGACTGTTGGCATTCCCGTTTGCCGTGAGCGACGTTTTTGCAAGTGGCAGGGGCGTGGAGGCCTTGGGAAACCTTGGATCCGGCTTGGGAGATCTTGGCATTCGCTTAAAAGCGTTTCTGGAGATCCTTGGAACGGCTGTCGGAATGCCTTGTATTTTCGTTCTGTTGCTGATCAATTTCAGCTGGGGATATTTAAGGTTGCGAGGAGTAAAACTCGAAAAAGGGCTTTTGGCAGTACTTTTGATTCCCGTGATCGCTTATTTTTTACTGGCAGCCAAGCTTTCTCCCTTTTTGGTAGATCGCTACGTCATGCCGGTATTTCCGCTGGTTACGCTCCTGTTAGTGGTGGGAGCCTGCGGATGTCTCGCATCGCTTTTGCGGGAAAAGATAAAGAAAATGACGTTGCTTTTGACGGTACTGATGGGTGCGCTGATCCTGACGCAACCATTTATGCCGGGACATACAGACAATGCCTATCTGTATCCGGAATATGCGGAGCAGGAAGAAATCGCGAAGGAATATGCGGGGATTCCCTGTATCTGTGTATATGAAGGCGTTGGATATTACGAGAATCTGCCGGAGTTCATGCAATATGAGAAAACGCTTCTGGTGACCTTACCGGAGCTTCAGGGAAGAGAAGAGAGAGACTCCATAGAGGCTTTGGATCAAGTTGCCGTACTGATGAAAAATAAAGCCTGGGCCAAGGACGTGGAAAGCGTCATGAAAACTTATGGCCTGAAGCCCGAAGCGGTTGCTTATGAGACGGCTTCGGAGGGCGGAGATTACCTCCTGATCTATGGGAAGGATCAGGATTGACAAAACGCCGGATCTACTTGGCGTAAGGATGGAAAGGGGATCGTAATGAACCTAGCGATGATTTCGAAAGAAGGCAGTCCTAAGAGTCAGATGACCTGCCACGAGGATGCGTCCAGACTTCACGTTGGAACGCTTCCCAGTCATGCGTGGTTTGTGCCTTTTGAAGAAAGTAAAGAATCTGATGGTCAGGACGTATTCGGAGGAAAAGAGACTTCGACTCGGGTGGAAATGTTGAATGGGACCTGGAATTTTCAGTACTATGACAGCGTTATCGACCTGGAGGATGACTTCACGAAGTTGAAATTGACGGACAAGATTCCCGTACCGTCAAACTGGCAGTTGCATGGATACGATAAGCCGCAGTACGTGAACATTAATTATCCCATTCCCTTTGATCCGCCTTACGTACCTGATGATGATCCCGTGGGAATCTATCAGAGATATTACAACTACGTGCCGGACGGATTGGACAGAATTTTAACGTTCGAAGGCGTTGACAGCTGCCTCTATCTCTTTGTCAACGGTAAATACGCAGGATATACGCAGGTTTCCCATTCCTTTACGGAATTTTTGATCACGCCCTTTTTGAAAAAGGGCAGAAACAGCATTACCTGTGCCGTTTTGAAATGGTGTGACGGAACATATCTTGAGGATCAGGATAAATTTAGGCTTTCCGGCATTTTCCGGGACGTTTACGTCCTGTCAAGACCTCAAAAGCGTCTTACGGATTATCGGATTCATGCGGAGGCGGACGGTAAGTTTTCCATTGAAATCTACGGCGCGGATGCAGCCATTTCCCTCCTTGCACCAAATGGAAAGACCGTTTTGAAAGCCAAGGTAAAGGCTGGCGAAAAATTTGGATCGGCCGTGGAAAAGGTGATCCCCTGGACGCCGGAAAATCCCGTGCTCTATAAGCTGATCATAAAAAGTGAAGGCGAAGTGATCGGAGAAAAGGTGGGATTTCGTACCATTGAAGTCTCCGGCGGCGTGATCAGGCTCAATGGTTCGCCCATTAAATTCCGCGGCGTCAATCGTCATGACAGCTATCCTGATACGGGGTATTACGCAACGGAAAAGCAGATGCGCAGAGATTTAGAGTTGATGAAGCAGCATAACGTAAATGCCATCAGAAGCTCCCATTATCCCAATGCACCGCTATTTTACAGATTGTGTGACGAATATGGTTTCTACGTGGTGGCAGAGGCTGATTTTGAGACGCACGGCTGCGCTGAGGTGTTCCAGAATATCCGCTGGACCAGAAAAGAAGGCAATGGAGGCATGGCGCTGATCGCCGTGGATCCACAGTTTAAGGATGCCATTGCCGACAGGGAAGAGAGACTTGTGACCCAGCATTATAACCGCCCCTGCATTGTTATGTGGTCTCTCGGAAATGAGAGCGGCTGGGGCGAAAACCTCTTAAACGCAGGAAAATTGGTAAAGAGACTGGATAAATCAAGACTGCTTCACTATGAGAGTACTCACAGCCTGGATGACACTCCAACTGCCATTTTGGACGTGGTATCTAAAATGTTCCCTTCCACGCAGGAAGTGAAGCGCTTTCTGATGGAGAGAAATGAAACAAGGCCTTTAATGCTTTGCGAGTATTGCCATGCCATGGGCAATGGCCCGGGAGACCTTGAGAATTACCGTAACGTTTTTTATTCCAACGAGCGTTATGCCGGTGGATTTATCTGGGAGTGGTGCGACCATACCGTGATCCTTGGAAAGACGGAAGACGGACGGATCACCTATGGCTATGGCGGTGATTTTGGCGACGAGCCCAATGATGGTAATTCCTGCATGGATGGACTTGTGTCTCCCGACAGAACGCCACATCCCGGCCTCAAGGAGGCAAAGCAGGTATACAGACCGGTCAGGGTTTCTTTGGGTGAGCAGGCAGGGGAAGTGATCTTTAAGAATTTTCTTGCCTTTGAAGACGCGGGAGAATGGCTGGATTGCACTTATGAGATCACGGACCACGGACGGAAGATTGCGGACGGAAAGATTGACTTTTCCGTAAAACCCATGGGTCAGCAACGTTACGTGATCCGGGAAATGAAGATGCTGTGCGGAAAGGAATTAGCGATCCGCTTTATCTTCAACATGAAAAAGGATACTCTTTGGTGTAAAAAAGGACATGAAGTATGCTTTGACCAATTGATCCTTTCGGAGCTGGAACCGCACGAGAAACGCAAGGACGTGAATGAACCCGTGAAACTGACGGAGACGCCCTTGGAATTCATCGTGACGGCCGGAGATCTGGAATACGTGTTGGATCGCCGCACGGGTGAGATCTGCTCCATTAAAAAGCAGGAGCAGGAGCTCCTTGACCGTCCCATCCGGCATAATTTCTTCCGCGCGCCAACGGACAATGACACGCTGAAGGATGAGTGGTATCGCGCGCATCTGTATGATTACGTGCCAAAGATATATGAAACCTCCGCGGAAGAAAAGGACGGAGAGGTTGCCATCAACGTAAAACACTCCTTTGGCTGGAGCATGCATCAACCCTTTGCCAGGGCGGAGACGGAAATGATGTTTGGAACGGACGGGTCCCTCCGGATCGTTACGGACGGAGAGATGAGTAACAAGGTTACTTTCCTGCCGCGATTCGGACTTAGGCTCTTCCTGAATAAAGAATTTGACCGGGTAAGATATTATGGCTTTGGACCGGAGGAGAGCTATATTGACAAGCGCCGGGCGTCCTGGCTGGGACTCTTTAATGCAAAGGTTTCCGACATGCACGTGGATTACGTAAAGCCTCAGGAGAATGGTTCCCACTATGGCTGTAAATACGTGGAATTAAAGGGCAGGGAAGCACGCGTCCGCTTTGAGGGCGCTAAACCTTTTTCCTTTAACGTTTCAGAATACACGCAGGAAGAACTAGCCGGGAAAAAACATAATTTTGAGCTGGAGAAGTGCGGCAGTACGGTAGTCTGCATTGACTCCGTCATGGCCGGGATCGGTTCGGCAAGCTGTGGACCGGCTTTGTCCGACAAATACAGGATTCCCCTGCCGGGCATCCATCTGGACGTTACGATCGTCGTGCGCTGAGAATTAATGACAGAAAAGGAAACGTGATCATGCAAAACGGAAAAAGAAAAATCTTGGGAAACAAGGTATATCTGTATTTGACGGAGTTCTTTGCCGGGATGTCGGTAATGGCCGTGGAATTAGGGGCGAGCAGACTGCTTGCCCCCTATTTTAGTTCTTCTCAGATCGTTTGGACCATTATCATCGGGACGATCATGATCGCCATGGCATTGGGAAACATCTATGGCGGCAGGGCGGCGGATAAAAACCCCGACCCTGACAAGCTCTATGGCAGGATCATCATTGCGGCGATCTGGATCGCCCTGATCCCCGTGGTTGGGAAATACGTCATCATTGGCATTTCAGTGCTGATGATCTTCTCAGTCAACAGCATGTTCCTTATATGGGCTGCCTTTGCAGCATGCATGGTGATTTTCGTTTTTCCCCTGTTCCTACTGGGAACGGTGACCCCATCCCTGGTGAAATTTACGGTGGAAGACCTGGGAGACAGCGGTAAGACCGTAGGAATGCTTAATGCCTCCAATACCATTGGCAGCATTATAGGTACCTTTGTTCCCACTTTCGTAACCATACCGGCGGTGGGAACCTCCATCACGTTCCTTATTTTTTCGGGCATCCTGCTGGTGCTGGCCATCTTGTATTTCCTGAGCGGCAAGGGATCCGAAAGCGGAGAGGGTAAAAAAAACGCTAAAAATGCGGCAAAGATCATAGCGGGCATCATAGTTTTGATCGTGGCCTGCCTTACGGGCCATTCCGACAGCTTTGCCTTTTGGGAGAAGGATCTGACCTACGAGGGAGAATCCGTGTATAATTATCTGCAGGTACGGGAGGATTCCAGAAGAGTTTACCTTTCCACGAATGTTCTGTTTGGCGTTCAGTCCGTTTACGAGAAGGACGGAACCTTGACGGGCATGTATTATGACTATGCCATGGCTGCGCCTTACATGGCAGGGGTAATGGAAAAAGACGGACTTGACGTGCTGATCCTCGGCATGGGAACCGGAACGTATGCCACCCAGTGCAACCGCTACTTTCAAGGCATGCGCATCGAGGGCGTGGAGATTGATAAAGACATTACGAGGCTGGCCAGGGAATACTTTCATCTATCCCAGGACGTGCCGGTCTATGAATATGACGGCAGGGCATATCTGAATGCCGTCGAGAAAACGTATGACGTGATCATGGTGGATGCATATCAGGACATTACCATTCCTTTTCAGATGTCTTCCGTGGAATTCTTTACCATGGTAAAGGAGCATTTGAATCCCGGCGGCGTAATGGTGGTGAACATGAACATGCGCGGTCAGGAAGGAGAGGAGGGAATTGCTTTTTCCCTGTCCCAGACCATTAGCAGCGTCTTTCCATACTGTTATTACGTAAACTGCGGAGAGTACAGCAGTAACCGTGAGTTCTTTGCCACCGAGAGCAAGGACGCCCTGGACGTCATGGCCCGCGGCCTTGAAAAGGAAGGGCAGCAGGATCTGATCGCAATGATGCAAAAGGTAACGGAAAACCTCATCCCTTTTTCCCGCATGGAGAAAGACGGCAAAGCCGCAGATCATGGCGTAATGACGGATGATCAGGCTCCCGTGGAGCTTCTTGGCATGCAGGTCATCGATCAGCTCATTGCCGATGAAGTAAAGTACTACAAAGCCATTTACAAAGAGGGTGGCATCAAGGGCCTCATGGAGGCATTTGATTTCTAAAGCCCAATGATTGCATGCCATCTTCAAAAATAAGCATTGCATACCGATGGGAAATATGATATATTCAGATTAAGGGGAAAGCCATAGAGGCGGCTACCCTCAATAATTTGGCAAAGTTATTGTAAACTTAGCTGTCAACTATTTGCGGTAGTTGGCGGCTATTTTTCTTTCCCCTTAACGATTGCGTAACACAAACCGATAAGGGCTACAATGAATATTCCAATCTGAATTAAATCAGCATATGTAACATACATTGGCATCGCCCTCCTTTCTGGAGGGTTAGCCCCTCCGATGATGGAGGGTAGCCGCCTTGCTCTATGACTTTCCTTATCTTCAAATCTAACATGGCAAGACAGACAAAGTCAACTTGGCATAATCACGGTTTTTCATCTGAAAATTCGGTTCAATAATCGTGTAATCCCTTATAATATAACCATTTGCAGGATGTCAATGGAATTGTTGGGAGAACGGGATTCGCAGGGGTGCCGTAAAAAAAAGAGCCAACTCTTCATGAGTTAGCTCTTTTTATATCCTGCGGAAGATGGGACTTGAACCCACACGGTGTAACCACCACAAGATCCTTAGTCTTGCTCGTCTGCCAGTTCCGACACTTCCGCTCAGCGCACCGCGCAAATAGTATATTACCATTTCGACGCCCGGTTGTCAACACTAAAATTTAATTTTTTGAATTTTTCCAAAAATTTATTTTGCGGGAGACTGGCGAGACGATTTTGTAATTTTCAGATTGAGGTTGTGGATACGGCGCGATATAATAGAGTTATGAAAAAGAAGACGTGTGCCTGGATCATGATGGCTGCATCGGTTCTGTATTTTGGCATTGTCACCAAGAAAAGGAGCGAAGGAGAGATAAAGCAGCCCCTGATTTCTTTGACGCTGCTGTGGGGGGCGGCCCGGGCAGCCACTGCGGGAATGAAGGTGACCAAGATCCGAATGGAGGGCTTAAAACCGCCATTTCTTGTATATTCCACGCACCAAGGTTTCTCCGACTATTTTATTGTGCCCAGGATGCTATTCCCCCATAATTGCAACTACGTATCTGACATGGAGGGATTTGCCGCATTTGGAAATGGCCCGTACAGGGCAGGAGGATGCATTGGCAAGCGAAGATACGTGCCGGACGTGGCAGTTCTTGCAAACGTCCGTTATGCGCTGCAAAAGCTGAAGCAGGGAGTGGTCATTTTTCCAGAATCCAGACACTGTGACGCCGGGATCACTTCCCAAATGCCTAAAAACCTGGGGCGGCTGGCAAAGCTGATGGACGTCCCCCTTGTGGTGATCTATAGCCACGGAGCATATCTGGCGAATCCGTTTTGGGATGAGGGGCATACAAGAAAAGTGAAAATGGAGAGCACGGCGGAGCTCTTATATACCGTGGAAGAGCTAAGGAAGGCAACTCCCGGGGAAATACAGCATCGCGTGGA
The DNA here is from genome assembly GCA_900320485.1 of uncultured Lachnospiraceae bacterium. Taxonomy (GTDB): domain Bacteria; phylum Bacillota; class Clostridia; order Lachnospirales; family Lachnospiraceae; genus Acetatifactor. Next base: position 7,288 of record ONSO01000103.1, read on the forward strand.
AGAAAAACTTACTTACGATGAGTATGCGTGGCAAAAAGAAAAAGGGATAAAGATTATGGACGAAAACCGGGCAGCAGGGCTGCATTTGCCCTTATACCGGTGCAAAGCCTGTAAAGTAAAAGGAAAAATGCATAGCGAAGGGGCTGACCTTTGGTGCGGTGCCTGCGGAAAAAGGTGGACACTTACGGAAGCAAGATCCCGTGCCGTCGCGGCCGAATAGAGTAAAGATTTAGTTGGTTGATAAAAAAAGAGAAAAAAAGAGAGAGTAATCTTTAATCCTTTGGTACAATGGTTTTGGACAAAAATCAAAAACTAAAGGAGGATTACTCTCATGAGTATTGTATCACTTTTTGACGAATTAGCGAAGAGTATTTTTGCGGCGGAAGAGATTTTTTTTCAGAATCCCCGGGACCTGCATTCACTGGAGACCAGCGTAAAGACTTCCACGGAGGCGTTCGCCGCCAGGTTTCTTGGTGAAGTGCTGTCCGGACTGGACAAGTGCATTTACGAAAGCACCTGGCGGGACGGGAAATACGCGGTTCAGCGCAGGGACAAAAGAACGCTGATCAGCTCCGTCGGAGACGTTACGTTTGACTGCACTTATTACCGCGGGATCGGCGAACGCTCCGGCTTTACGCACCTTTTGGAAGACCTCATCGGCCTGGAGAGGAACGAGAGGTTTACCGAAGCGGCGGAGGTCGCAATGTTGTGCGAGGCGTTAAAGACCAGTTACCGCGAGGCGGCAAGGGTTCTGCCTTCCAAACAGGTGATTACGAAGACCACGGTCATGAACAAGGTGCACGGGATTGCGGAAGAGATTCCGGACGCGGCGCGCGAGGAACGCAGGTCGGTGCCGTACCTGTACGTTGAGGCGGACGAAGATCACGTGGCGGAACAGCACGGAAGAAGCGCCAAAGAAGGGGAAAACGGAAGCTTTATGTCCAAGCTGGTCTACGTATACGAATGCAGGCGGGAAACGGACGTAAAGGATCGCTTTGAGCTCGTGAACAAGTATTACTTTGGAGGCCTTTATTCGGGACGGGAAGGCACGAGGAGGCTTTGGGAAAAGGTAAACCGCTTTATAGAACTCAACTACGACGCGGAGGACTTAAAGCGCATTTTTGTCAGCGGGGACGGTGCGGGATGGATCAAGGCCGGCGCGTCCTACCTCGGTAACGCGGTGTTCTGCGCCGACAAGTATCACCTCATGCAGTACCTGAACGCTGCCGCGGGGCAATTTCCGGAAGAAAGGGACGCCGTGAAGGAAGAGCTGTGGCACCTGCTTCATTCGGAACGCGCGGGCGCGAAAAAAAAATTTGACGCGTACACGGGCGTGATGACGGAGAAGGCTAAAAATCCAAAGGTCGTGGAGCAGTTAAGGGGATACGTTTTGGGCAACTGGAGTGCCGTGAGAAGAACGCTTAAAAACAAGCTCCTTACGGGATGCAGCGCGGAAAGCCACGTAAGCCACGTGCTTTCGGACCGCCTCAGTTCCAGACCGATGGGCTGGAGCCAGTCGGGCGCGGACAGGATGAGCAAGCTGCGCTGTTACGAGAGAAACAACGGGCGCGAGAAGATCATAGACCTGGTCAGGTACAGCCGCGAACGGCGAAGAATGGGCGCAACGGGAACGGAAGACCTGAGCCCGCGCGAACTGTCGGTGCACGACGTCACGGATTATCACCGCAGTCAGGCGAGGGCGTACATCGAACGGATCCAGGCGCACATACCGTTTGCCTCGATCAGAAAGATGTCGTTCGTACGGGATCACATGGATTTGCTTTAGGGTTTTGACATTTGGAACCAAAAGAGGTAAAATGAATTGCGTTCTGCAAAATCATTGTATTCTAAGGTTTCTTTTTTTGATTCCCAACCAACAACAACTTTACTCTATCGGTTTGACTAAGGACGGCCGTAATGATATAATAAAAATGCTTTTTATGGCGAAAAGGGGCTTTGCCCCGTGTGGTTGATAGATTTTAGAAAGGAATGCCGGAAAACGGCAGAGCGTTTTATCATGGTTAAGGTTGTAGGAGTAAGATTTCGTACTGCAGGGAAGATCTATTTCTTTGACCCCCTGCAATTTGAGATAAAGCGGGGAGAGAAGGTCATCGTGGAGACCGCCCGCGGCATTGAGTTTGGAACGGTGGTGTCCGACGTACGGGAGGTGGAGGAAGCCTCCGTGGTACAGCCCCTGAAGCCAATTCTCCGCATTGCGAACCAGCGGGACAAGGATCAGGAGGCCGGCAACAAGGAAAAGGAGAAGGAAGCCTTTAAGATCTGTCAGGAAAAAATCCGCAAACATGGGCTGGAAATGAAGCTCATTGACGCAGAGTATACCTTTGACAACAATAAGGTTTTGTTTTATTTTACGGCGGACGGGCGCATAGATTTCCGTGAGCTGGTAAAGGATCTGGCCGGAGTGTTCAAGACAAGGATCGAGCTTCGCCAGATCGGCGTGCGCGATGAGACAAAGATTATGGGCGGCATTGGCATCTGCGGAAGACCGCTTTGCTGTCACAGTTATCTGTCGGATTTTATTGCCGTGTCCATTAAGATGGCGAAGGAGCAGAACCTTTCCTTGAATCCGGCGAAAATTTCCGGCGTCTGCGGAAGGCTTATGTGTTGCCTTAAAAATGAGGAAGAGACTTACGAAGAGTTAAACCGCAAGCTTCCCGGCGTCGGAGACTACGTGACCACGGCGGACGGACAGCGGGGTGAGGTACAGAGCGTGAACGTGCTCCGCCAGCTGGTAAAAGTTCTGGTGGAGAACGGAGACGACAAGGAATTAAAGGAATTTGAGGCAGATCAGCTTAAGTTCCATAAGCATCACGGCAAGAAGGGCCAGCAGAATATGTCGGCGGAGGAGCTAAAGGAGCTCGAGCAGCTGGAGAAGGAAGAGACCGAGGACGAGAAGGCTGCCGAGGCTTCCGGAGAGAAGGAAAACCGTCAGGGCGGCAAGGGTGAAAAACGCCCCCGTCAGGACAAGGGCAATTTCAAGGATCGCGGAGACCGCCAGGAGAAAAATGAACGTCAGGGCGGCAGGAGTGACCGTCAGGACCGGAGCGAGCGCCTGGAGCGTCAGGAGAAAACGGAGCGTCAGGACGGAAGCAATCGTCAGGACAGAGCCGAGCGTCAGGGCAGAAACCATCGCCAGGATCGTGATCGCCAGGGTGATCGTCAGGACAGGACCGACAGACAGGATCGCGGCGACAGACCGGAAAGAAATAACCGTCAGGACGGTAACAGACAGGAAAATAACCGTCAGGACGGTAACAGGCAGGAAAACAACCGTCAGGATAATATCCGTCAGGACAGAAATGACAGGACTGACAGAGGGGAAAACCAGGGCGGCGCAGGCAAAAGCCGACAGGATAAGTGGGACAGAAACCGCGGAAATCATGGCCGTCAGGACAGAAAACCCAGGGAGGAGCAGGGCGACCGTCAGGGCAAGGAACGCCAGAACCGTGACAGGAACCGGAATCGGCAGGAGAACCCTAAGGGCAAAGAGAATGCTGCGGGAAGATCGGAGACTTCGAATGGCGGAAATGATCAGTCTGAAAGAAAATGAGAGAGTGGACGATCTGCAGCTCTCCGGGCTCCGGATCATTCAAAATCCTGAGAAATTTTGTTTTGGGATGGATGCAGTTCTGCTCTCAGGCTTTGTAAGGGCGAAAAAGGGGGAAACCCTTTTAGACCTTGGCACGGGAACGGGCATACTGCCCCTTCTGCTTTCTGCAAAGACGGAGTGCGCGCATCTTACGGGGCTGGAGATCCAGCCGGAGAGCGCTGACATGGCAAGGCGGAGCGTGGCCATCAATGGCCTTGAGGAGAGAATTTCCATTGTAACCGGCGACTTGAAGGAAGCAGGCACAATTTTTGCGCCTGCCTCTTTTGATTGTATTACCTGTAATCCGCCCTATATGATCGGAAATCACGGCATTACAAACCCGGAGGCCCCCAAAGCCATTGCGCGGCATGAGATCCTGTGCACCTTTGAGGACGTGGCAGGCGCGGCGGAAAGATTCCTTCGGAGCGGCGGCAGGTTTTATCTTGTGCACCGGCCGTTTAGGTTATCAGAGATCATGGTGACGCTGACAAAACATAAGCTGGAGCCCAAGCGCATGCGGCTGGCATACCCTTATGCGGACAAGGAACCCAACATGGTCCTTATTGAGGCGGTACGCGGCGGAAATCCCCGAATGACGGTGGAGCCGCCCCTCATCATATTTGACGGACCGGGGAAATATTCCGGGGAAATGCGAGAGAAATTTGGGTATTAGTCAGGATGCCCGTCAAGACCGCCCCGGAGGCGGAAGGACGAAGTGATCGTCAGAGGAAAGCATATGGCAGGAACGTTATATTTGTGTGCCACGCCCATCGGTAATCTTGGAGACATGACGCCGAGAGTCGTGGAGACGCTGAAGGCCGTGGATCTGATCGCGGCGGAGGATACAAGAAACAGCATAAAGTTATTGAATCACTTTGACATACATACTCCCATGACCAGCTATCATGAGTTTAACAAGGTGGAGAAGGCAAGGGAGCTTGTGGGAAAGCTTCTTTCCGGTACGGACGTGGCGTTGATCACCGACGCCGGAACCCCTGCCATTTCGGATCCGGGGGAAGTATTGGTAAGGCAGTGTCAGGAGGCTGGCGTGCCCGTCACAAGCCTTCCGGGAGCGGCAGCCTGCATTACGGCGCTGACCCTGTCGGGACTGTCTACCAGACGCTTTTGCTTTGAGGGATTTCTTCCTACGGAGAAGGCGGATAAAAAAGAGCGAAGGGAGATCCTTTCGGAGCTTTCCGGGGAATGCCGCACCATGATTTTGTATGAGGCGCCCCATCACCTAAAGGCCACGCTTGGCGTCCTTTTGGAGACTCTGGGCGACCGGCGCATTACCCTTTGCAGGGAACTGACAAAAAAATTTGAGACCATTCTTCCAACGACCCTTTCCCAGGCCGTGGCCCTGTATGAGAGAGAGGAGCCCCGGGGCGAGTACGTGCTTGTTATCGAAGGGAAGAGCCGCGAGGAGAAGCAGCGGGAGCAGAAAGCCTCCTTCGAGAACTTAAGCATGGAAGAACACGTGGCGTACTATGAAGCGCAGGGGAATGACCACAAGGAGGCCATGAAGCTGGCGGCAAAGGACCGGGGGATTTCCAAACGAGAGATTTACGCGCATCTTCATGGACGGTAAGGGCCGGCGGGATCTTTATCGGCTGGTACCCCGTGCCGGGCGGTGGCAGGAAAGGATGTTGAAATGGCGAGCTGCGAATATTGTTGCTATTATACGTATGACGAAGAGATGGAAGAATACGTCTGCGACGTCAACATGGACGAGGATGACTACGGAAGGCTTATGAGCAATGGCTTCCGGGAGTGCCCGTACTACAAGGACGGAGACGAGTATAAGGTTGTCCGTCATCAAATGTAAGGAAAAGAGAACAAAGTGGAAAAGAAAACTTCGTTAACCTATCGCATCATAAGGGCCACCGTGCGTTTCTTTTACCTGAAGATGGAAGTCTGCGGCGCGGAAAATCTTCCGGAGGGACCGGCCATCATTGCGGGAAATCATTCCCAGGCAAATGGCCCCGTGGCCTGTCAGCTGTACTTTCCCGGGGATTTCAGGATTTGGACCATCGGGGAAATGATGGACAAAAAGACGGTTCCCGCCTATGCCTATCAGGATTTCTGGTCGAAAAAGCCGAAGGGCGTACGGTGGTTTTACAAGATTTTGGCCCACCTGATCGGCCCGCTGGCAGAATGCATTTTTACCAATGCGGACACCATACCGGTCTATAAGGACCGGCGCATTTTTGAAACCTTCCGGCTGACGGTGGATGCGTTAAAGGAAGACGAAAAAGTCATTATTTTCCCTGAGTGCTATGATGAGCACAACAACATAGTCCATCAGTTTCAGACCGGGTTTGTGGACGTGGCAAAGCGCTACTATCGGGAGACGGGAAAGGAACTCCCCTTCGTGCCCTTGTACGTTTGCCCTGCGCTAAAGCGTCTGGTCATCGGAAAACCCATCTATTTTGATCATGAGGCGAAGATCAGGGACGAGCAGCTTCGGATCTGCGGGTATCTGATGGACGAAATCTCTGAAATGGCCTATGCCCTTCCGAAACACAGGGTGGTTCCCTACCCCAACGTTTCAAAGAAGCAGTGGCCTGACAGCGAAAGAATGATTACGAAATAAAAGGTGATAAAAGTTTTGAAAATAAAAAAACCTGAGGTAGATTACTTAAAATTCCGGTTTTCCAAGATCAATGATCCGCAGTATAAGCATTTGTGGCTCCTTCTGGGGTGGGTCTGGTATCTGACCATGTACGTGCTCACGGAGAATCTGATCCCCGCGGAGCGTTGCCATGAGGGACACAGCGTCGTGGATGACCTGATCCCCTTTAACGCAAATTTCATTTTGGCGTACTG
>ONSO01000063.1 GCA_900320485.1 uncultured Lachnospiraceae bacterium
ACCTGCCAGAATGAGCGATCCCAGTTCCAGAACAAGGACAAGGCCATGCAGATGCTCAAGGCAAAGCTCTACATGCTGAAAAAGGAAGAAGAGGAAGCCAAACTGGCCGGTATCCGCGGTGAGGTCAAGGACATTGCCTGGGGCAGCCAGATCCGCTCCTACGTCCTGCAGCCCTACACCCTGGTCAAGGATACCCGTACCCAGGAGGAGACCTCCAACACAAGCGCGGTCCTGGACGGCGATATCGACCGCTTCATCAACGCATACCTGCGCATGGGCGCCAATAAGGCAGGCCGCAGCGAGGAGATGTAAAGGAGACAGGGAATCCTCTGTGACGGTGAGCCCTGTATGATTGTAGAAAGCGGTTATTTACCTATGCAGATATTACCGGAAACCATGAAACTCTTTGACAGTGACGCATACGCCGTGGACTTTCTGGCAACGGTGCTCTCTGCGGAATTTGTCAGAAAAAAGAAAGATGCCTACTGGCAGGTCGTCCTTGACAGAACTCTCTTTTTTCCGGAAGAGGGGGGACAGACTCCGGACAGGGGCCTTCTGGACGGACATCCTGTAATTGACGTACAGCTGGACGGAAATGTGATCCTGCACAGGGTAAAAGCGGATCCTTCTGCGGAAGGAGAAGCGACAGCTGCCCGCCGGGAGAGACAAAAGGCAGAAACCTCAAAAGAAGGGGAGAGGGACGGTGCGCCCTTTGTGCCCGGACAGACCGTCCGCGGACAGATCGACTTTGCCCACCGCTTCTCCAATATGCAGAACCACTCGGGTGAGCACATCCTGTCCGGACTTGTGCACAACCGCTTCGGATACGACAATGTCGGATTCCATCTGAGCGACAATACAGTGACTCTTGATTTTAACGGACCTCTTTCCGACGCCGATATTGTCTGGCTGGAAGAGGCAGCCAACCGCGTTGTCTGGGACAACAGAGAGATCCGCGGCTGGTATCCCGCCCCGGAAGAACTGCAGGCTGTCGAATACCGCAGCAAAAAGGAGATTGACGGGCCTCTCCGTCTGGTGGAGATCGCCGGTGTCGATCTGTGCGCCTGCTGCGCGCCTCATGTCAGAAGGACCGGCGAGATCGGACTGATCAAAATCCTCCGTGTCCTTAGGGAACGAAGCGGGATCCGTCTGACCATCCTGTGCGGCAGCCGGGCACTTGCCTATATGCAGACCCTGCAGAAGGCGGCGGAAGACGTCTCTCACCTCACCAATATGCCCCGTGAGGAAATCGCGGCGGGCACTTCCCGGATCCTTGAAGAAAACGAAAAACTCCGGCAGCGCGAGGCGGCTCTGGAAGCAGCTGTCACACAGGCTCTTGCTTCTGCTGCACCTGCGGAGCAGGACAATGTTTTCCTTTTTACAGAGGGAAATACGGGTACAAATGCCGGGATCGGCAATCTTGCCCAGCGAAGACTTGTCAATACTCTGTGCGAAGCGCATAAAGGTTACTGCGGTGTTTTTGCCGGCAGTGACGAGGCCGGATACCGCTACATTATCGGGGCGGCAGGAAACCGGGACGCCCGCGTTCTGAATGCCTGCATCCACAAATACTGCCGTGCTCGCGGAGGCGGAAAGCCTGCTATGGTCCAGGGGTCCTGTCAGGCACCGGAAGCGGAGATCCTCAGGACCGCCACTGATGTCGAGGCCTGGATCCGGGGGATCCTTGTAGCAGGCATCATGAGGAACCTGAACAATACCTTTCAGTCGGTCAATGACCAGGTGGCAAGCATTACCACGCGCGTTGGACAAAGTCCGCAGAGTTTTTCGCCGCGGATCTATCAACTGATCTCAAACCTGTCGGAGAACGTGATCATGCCGATCGCGGGGGTCATACTTACTTTTATTGCCTGCTATGAACTGATCCAGCTGATCATCAGCCATAATAACCTAGCAAATTTTGAAACTTGGATCTTCTGGAAGTGGATCTTCAAGACTTTTGTGGCGGTTACGCTGGTCAGCAACACCATGAACATTACCATGGCGGTCTTTGACCTGACAACGGAAGTAGTAAACAGATCCGGTGCACTGATCACGGCCAGCACGCAGATCAATGACGGAGCCTTAAGATCCATGGAACGAACGCTGCAGGCCATGGACATGGGAAGCCTGTTTATGGCATTCTTGCAGTCCTTTGTGGTACAGTTTTTGATCTATGTCCTGTCAGTGATCATTTTTGTGATCATCTATGCCAGGATGATCGAGATCTACCTTATGGTGAGCCTGGCGCCGATTCCGTTCGCCACCTTTGGCAACAGGGAGCAGAGCATGATGGGAATGAATTACTTAAGGAGCCTGTTTGCCATAGGCTTTCAGGGGTTCCTGATCATGGTCTGCGTCGGCATCTATGCGGTGCTGATACAGGGCGTCGGCTTTACTTCGGACATCGTGGGATCGCTCTGGGGCGTGATGGGATATACGGTCCTTTTGGCATTTACGCTGTTTAAGACGGGGAGCGTCTCAAAGAGCATCCTGCATGCACATTAAGCAAGAATCACCGGGCATGAGCCTGGGTATGAAAAGGAGTGATGAAAGATGGCAGCATCTTACGTATCGGTGCCAAGAGACCTGACGAAGGTAAAGAGCAAGGTGATGTTCAATCTGACAAAGAGACAGTTGATCTGTTTTGGCGGGGGCGCGATCTTAGGCGTTCCCGTTTTTTTTCTGACAAAGCAGATCCTGCCGACCAGTGCGTCGGCCCTGCTCATGATGATCGTCATGATGCCCTTTTTCCTGCTGGCCATGTATCAAAAGAACGGCCAGCCGCTGGAGGTGTATCTGGGGCATTTTGTGCAGGCCTGCTTTGTCAGGCCGAAGAAGAGACCGTACAAAACGGAAAACAAGTATTATCAGCTGATCCTTTTGGAACAGCTTGGAAAGGAGGAAGAGGCAAGTGCTTTCAAAAAAGAAAAAGGAAAGGGTGCCAAGCACCGCACAGCAGAGCATCCCGTTTGAAAGGATGTTCCGGGACGGGACCTGCCGCGTGAGCGAGAACTTTTATTCCCGGACGATCCTGTTTCAGGACGTCAATTATCAGCTGGCACAGCCAGATGACAAAAAGGGCATTTTCGAGGAGTGGTGTTCGTTCCTGAACTTCTTTGACAGTTCGGTAAGCTTTGAACTGAGCTTTTTGAACGTGGCGACGGACGCGGAAGAATTTGCCAGGAGCATTGCGATCCCTCACAAGAATGACGGATTCAACGCCGTCAGGGATGAGTATCAGGCAATGCTGCTCGGTCAGATGAAGGCCGGAAAGAACGGCATGACAAAGATCAAGTGCCTGACCTTTGGAATCAAGGCGGGATCCATGCGGGAGGCGAAGCCAAAACTCGTGCACGTGGAGACTGACATATTGAATAACTTTAAGCGCCTTGGCGTGAATGCCAGGGCATTAGACGGAAGGGAACGCCTGGAAATCATGCACCGCATGTTCCACATGGGGGATGACGACAGGTTCCGCTTTGACTGGGATGCATGCATAAAGGGAGGGCTTGATCCCAAGGATTACGTGGCGCCCAGCAGTTTTTCATTTCCAAACGGCAGGAAGTTTACCATGGGGAATCTGTACGGGAGCATGAGCTTTCTGTCCGTGGATGCGGCCGATGTAAGTGACCAGCTGCTTGCAGATTTTCTGGCCATGGAGTCCTGCAGCATCGTGACCATGCACCTTCGGTCCGTGGATCAGAACGAGGCCATCAAGACCGTAAAGCATACCATAACGGAGCTGGACCGGAGCAAGATCGAGGAGCAGAAGAAGGCAGTCAGGGCCGGGTATGACGCGGACATCATCCCGTCAGACCTGGCAACCTTTGGAAAGGATGCCAAGGCGCTCCTGAAGGAACTGCAGTCGCAGAACGAGAGGATGTTCCTCATGACCTTCCTGGTGATGAACATGGGGAAAACGGAGCAGGAACTGGAAAACAACATATTCCAGGCAAGATCCATCGCGCAGAAGCATAACTGCAACCTGACCAGGCTGGATTTCCAGCAGGAGCAGGGACTCATGAGCAGCCTGCCGCTTGCGATGAACCAGATTGCGATACATCGGGGCATGACGACATCCAGCACGGCGATCTTTGTGCCGTTTACACGCAGGAGCTCTTTCAGGGCGGGAAGGAGAGCCTTTACTACGGGGTGAACGCCCTGTCAGGGAACCTGATCATGGTGGACAGAAAGACCTTAAAGAATCCAAACGGTCTGATCCTCGGAACGCCCGGATCGGGCAAGTCCTTTGCGGCGAAGAGGGAGATCGCGAATGCCTTTCTTGTGACGGATGACGACGTGATCATATCGGATCCCGAATCGGAGTACAGCCCGCTTGTGGAGCGCTTTGGAGGGCAGGTCATAAAGATCAGCCCGACTTCAACGCAGTATGTCAATCCCATGGACATTAACTTGAATTATTCGGAGGATGACAATCCCGTGGCCCTGAAGGCAGACTTTATCTTGTCCCTGTGTGAACTGATCGTCGGGGGCAAGGAGGGCCTAAAACCCATTGAAAAGACGGTCATTGACAGATGCATCCATCAGATCTACCAGAAGTATTTCCAAGATCCGAGACCGGAGAAGATGCCGCTGCTTGAAGACCTCTACAATGCACTCCTTGCGCAGGAAGAGGAAGAGGCCAGGAATGTGGCAACGGCCCTGGAGATCTATGTTACGGGATCCTTAAATGTATTTAATCACCGGACGAATGTCAAGCTGACCAGCAGGCTGGTGTGTTACGACATCAAGGACCTTGGAAAGCAGCTGAAAAAGATCGGCATGCTGGTGGTGCAGGATCAGGTCTGGGGAAGGGTGACGGAAAACAGGATCCTTGGGAGGTCAACACGCTATTACATGGACGAGATGCACCTGCTTCTTCGGGAAGAACAGACGGCCAGTTACACGGTGGAGATCTGGAAGAGGTTCCGAAAGTGGGGCGGGATCCCCACGGGCATCACGCAGAACGTAAAGGACATGCTGGCCTCCAAGGAAGTGGAGAACATCTTTGAGAACTCTGACTTCATCTACATGCTCAATCAGGCAGTGGGAGACAGACAGATCCTGGCGAAGCAGCTTAACATCAGTCCCTATCAGCTTTCTTATGTGACGCATTCCGGTGCGGGCGAGGGACTGATCTTTTTTGGTAACGTGATATTGCCCTTTGTTGACAGGTTCCCGAAGAACGTGGAGCTCTATCGCATCATGACCACGAAGCTTTCCGAAGTCGCGGAAGGATAAGGGGGTGATCGGGATTGGCGCAGCATGACGACGAGGACAAAAGCGTTGCGGAGGAGGCACTGGAAGAAGGTGCCGACCTTGCCGAAAAGGGATTCTCCTTTGGCAATAAGGTAAGGTCCAAAAGTGCCGCGCAGGGCGGCTACGGAAAAAAGATGCACGAGCGGCGCGCGGAGGCCGGAAAGAAGAGAAAAACGGAGGAGGAAAGGCGGGAAGCCGCAAGACAGGCTGCAAGGAAACACGCCGAGAAGATCCGGCAGGAGGAAAAGAAGGCATGGCAGACGGAACGCGAGACGGCACAGGGAGTGGGGACGCTCTTTTCCAAAATCAGGGAAGCGGCAAACAGCGAAAACCTGGGAGCATTTGGAACGGGCTTCCTTCTGATGATCGTTGTGCTTGTCGCCTCGTCCTTTGCCTCCTGTGCCGTGCTCTTTGGCAGTGCGGGAGGGGCCAGTTCCCTTTCCTCCTACCTTTCCAACGACGCTGACATGTGCACCGTGGACCTGGAGTATGAAAACATGGAGATCTGGCTGAGGACTACCACAAGCGCCATAGAAAGGGACAATCCGGGCAGGAACGAGTATCAGCTGGACATAGCGGCCATAGGGCATGATCCCTATGACCTGGCGGCGCTCCTGACGGTGCTCTATGACGGGGATTACAACGCCCCCCTGGTGGCACAAAGGCTCCAGGAGATCCTTGATGCACAGTATCACCTGACCACAAGGGAAGTGGTGGAGCGAAGGACCAGGACCGTGACCAGGTGGGCCTGGTTTACCAGGTACACGGAGGAGATCGTGGACGGCGAGATGGTAAGGATGCCCTATCAGTCTTATGAGAGCTATGAGGCAACGGAGACCTATAATTACGTGATCTATCACGCAAAGCTAACAAACGCCGGGATAGACGAAGTGGCAAGGAGCATGGGGCTTACGGACGATCAACTGGAATGGTACGACGCGATTAGGGAAGCGCTTGGGAACAGGGAAGACCTGTTCTGGCACTATTAGAGGAGGAAGAAAAGTGACGGACAACAAGTATGAAAAGCTGGACCGGATGCGAAATGACATCCGCAGGGACAAGGAAAAAGAAAAAAGGCTCCATCAGCAGATCCTTCGCAAGGAGGAGAAGCTTCGCGAAGCGGAGGCCACGCAGATCGTGGCTGACGTGGGAGAGCTGAAGCTGACGCCGGAGCAGCTTGGGGAATTCCTGAAGCTAATCAAGAGCGGGCAGATGGGACTGCCCGGGGCCGGGAGTAGCCAGGCAAGGGAAAATGGGCCTGAGAAAGATGCGGGATCGGAGGAAGATCCGAAGGATTGGTTAGACGATGACGGAGAGGAAAGGGAGGAAAACGGGGAAGATGAAGAAGGTTAAAAATGGAATTGCAATCATGGTGGCATGCGGGATGCTGGCCGTTTGCCAGATGCCGATGACCGCGTTTGCGCAGGGAATGGACGGGATCCCGGAGGGCATTCCCGGGCCGGAAGAGATCATCACGGAGGAAGTGATCTCCAGTGAAGTCATTGAGGAGAAGGAACTGCCCGTTCGGAGCGGCGGTGAGGTGAGACCTGCCGGAAATCCCGCGACAGCCCAAAATGCGGAGGGGAACCCGGAAGGGGAGACGGAGGGCTCCAAGGAGGAGACCTTTGGACCGTTAACTCCCAAGGGAAACATGACTCTTGTTGACGACTACGGGTACGGCGAAGAGGGAGGAAAACAGTTCATTACCCTTACCAGTAAAAACGGCAATTACTTTTATCTGATCATCGACAGGGATGCCCAGGGGGAAGGCACGGTACACTTTCTGAACGCCGTGGATGAATCAGACCTTTTGGCACTTATGGATGACGACGAGGTCAAGGAATACGAGAAGGCTAAGGAAGAAGAGGAAAAGACACGCGCGGAGGCTGAGAAGCAAAGGGAAAAGGAAGCTGCGAAGGCTGCAACAGGCAAAACGGAAAGCAAGGATAAGTCAGGAAGCAGCGCAATGGCAGAAAAGCAGACACTTCCGATCCAAGGGAAAAATAGCCTGATCATCGCCTGCGTTGCCGTAGGCATCCTTGGATTTGCCGGGATACTGGCACTTAAAAAGAAGGGCGTAAAAAAGCCGTCCCGGAAGGAAGCAGATCCGGACGAGGACTATGAGGAAGAGGAACTGCAGATCCAGGGGCATGAGGAACTGCCTGATCTTCCTGAAAAAACGGATGGGGAAGAAAACTAAGCGGAGAGAGGTGAAGGAAAAATGGCAAGAAGATCAAGACTGATGGAATATGCAAGCCGTGCGGGGGTGCCTGGCATCCCCGCCGGGGAAAGCAAGGCAAAGAAGGGAAGCGTTCTTGGAAAGCTGCAGAAGGCAAAGAACGCGACAAAGGAGAATTCCAAGAAGGGAGAAGAGGACAATGAGTAAAGAGGCAGCATTTGATCCGAAAAAGGCGGCGGAGGATCGAAAAAGGGAAATGGAAGAGATCACGGCCAAGCTGGAACAGGGTGTGAAGGAAGTGTTCCAGGGAGAGAACTATAAGGAGTATCTGAAGTTCTGCGCAAAGCTTCCCAGGTATTCCGTGAACAATCAGCTCCTTATCATGATGCAAAAGCCGGATGCGACCGTCTGCCAGTCCTACACCGGATGGAAGGACGCCGGAAGACAGGTGAAAAAGGGAGAGCACGGGATCCGCATCCTTGCGCCCGCTCCCTATAAGATCGAGCGTGAGCAGGACAAGCTGGATCAGCGAGGCAGACCCATCCTTGACAGGGACGGGGAACCCGTAAAGGAAGTCGTGGAGATCAAGGTGAACGCCTTTAAGCCGGTGAGCACTTTTGACGTAAGCCAGACGGAAGGAAAGCCGCTTCCAAAGGTTGGCGTGGAAGAGCTGACGGGGAGCGTGGAAGGATATGCCATGCTCCTTGACGCGATCCTGCAGGCAGTACCCGTTCCGGTCACTTTTGAGAACATAGAGTCCGGGGCGAAGGGCTTTTATCACTTAGAGGAGAACCGCATTGCCGTCCAGGAAGGCATGAGCGAAGCGCAGACGGTAAAGACCATCCTGCATGAGGCATCGCATCAGGCCCTCCATTCCAGAGAGGCGATGCAGCAATCCGGCGATAAAAAGAGCCGCGGTCAGAAGGAAGTGGAAGCAGAGTCCGTGGCTTTTGTTGTCTGCCAGCATTACGGGATCGACACCTCCGACTATTCCTTTGGTTACGTGGCGGGATGGGCGGCCGACAAGGAGTTAAAAGAGCTGAAAGGGTCTCTTGACCTGATCCGCAGGTCGGCGGCAGATCTGATCGTAAAGATCGACGACAAGGTGGCGGAGATGACTTCAACCAAGGACATTGATGCCTTTGTCGCGGAGCATGCAGACGAGCTCCCTTTCGATAGTCCGGTGGCGGGATACATAGAGATCACGCCGCCGGCTGAACTGGACACCGTTGCAAGCGACAGACCGATCGCCATTACGGCAGAGGCAGGACTCGCAAAGGACATGAAGGAAGCTGAAAAACGGGAAAAAACGAAAAAAGAGAAAGCGGCCAAGAAGACTTCCTTAAAGGACAAGCTGAAAGCGGGAAAAGAGAAGGCGGCCAAGATTCCCAGGAAGACTTCCGCCAAGGAAGAACAAAAGGCAATGTAAGGGAAGGAGGAGAAAATAGATGGCAGTCAATCTGGTGATAGCGGAAAAGCCTTCCGTTGCACAGTCCATTGCAAAAGTGCTTGGCTGTACGGTAAGGCGTGACGGATATCTGGAAGGAGGGAAAGGAGCCGGGGATGGGATCCCCGGTTCTTTTCCGAAAGGGGAATTCCTGGTCAGCTGGTGCGTGGGGCATCTGGTGGAGCTGGCCCAGCCACAGGAATACGATGAAAAGTACGGAAGGTGGAGAAAGGAGGATCTTCCCATCTTTCCAAGAGAGTGGAAATACGAAGTCACGGAAGCGACTAAGAAACAGTTTCAGGTCCTGAAGGAACTGATGAAAAGGGATGACATAACCCAGGTCATCAATGCCTGCGATGCAGGGCGCGAGGGAGAGCTCATCTTTCGGTTGGTTTACGAGAAGGCAGGATGCAAAAAGAAGATGAAGCGTCTGTGGATCTCCTCCATGGAGGATGAAGCCATTCTGAAGGGATTCGCCAGCCTGGCGGACGGTGAGGCGTATGACAAGCTTTATCAGGCGGCGCTCTGCAGGGAGCGGGCAGACTGGATCGTGGGAATCAATGCGACAAGACTTTTTTCCACGACCTATGGTCAGACGCTGAGCGTTGGACGCGTCATGACGCCGACCCTTGCCCTTGCCGTAGAGAGGGAAGCACGGATCAGGGCATTCCGTCCGGAAGACGTTTTTACAGCAGAGCTGCAGACGGAGTGCGGGACGCTGAGCAGCGGAAAGCATAAGGACCGCATGGAAACCGAAGAGATCTTAAAGGGATGCCTGGCAGACGGGAGCCTGATCGTCACAAAGGCAGAGCAAAAGGAGCGACAGGAAAAGGCGCCGGCCCTGTTTGACCTGACGAGCCTGCAGAGGGAAGCGAACAGGAAGCTGGGCTATACCGCGCAGCAAACGCTGGATTACACCCAGTCCCTGTATGAGAAGAAGTTGGTATCGTATCCCCGAACGGATTCCAAGTATCTCACGGAGGACATGGAGGAGGGACTTCCCGACCTGATCCAAAAAGCAGAGCAGGTAACAAACCTGAAGGCAACGGAGAACCGATGCTTTAAGTCCGTGATCAATGGGAAAAAGGTAACGGATCATCATGCCATCATCCTCACGGCTTCCGTCTTAAAGGGTAACTTGGAGGAGCTTCCGAGGGGAGAGAGGGAAGTACTTAAGATGATTGCCGCAAGGCTCCTGGAGGCCGTATCCTCTCCCTGCATTTATGCGGAGGCCGTCCTGGAGGCACGCCGGAGCGAGGAAACATTCAGCAGCAAGGGAAAGAACGTTATTGATCCCGGATGGAAGGCCATTACCCCAGATACGGAAAAAAGTGAGGATAATAAAGAATGCAGGATCAACATTCCGAACGGACTAAAGGAGGGGGACGGACTGGAAATCCTATCCGGCGAAGTAAAGGCCGGCAAGACAACGCCGCCAAAGTCCTTTACGGATGTAATACACTTTGAGAGTAGGCAGTGGAAATATTCAAAATGCAAAGGAGCAGGATAGCAATGAAAATCAAGGATAAGAGATTTAAAATCACAGCTTTATATGAGCGACTCTCAAAGGATGATGAGGTGCAGGGAGAGTCAAACAGTATCGTCAATCAGAAGCGGATGTTGACACAGTATGCAGAACAGCATGGATATGAGAATATCGAGCATTACACGGATGATGGATGGACTGGTACAAACTTTGACAGACCCGACTGGAAGAGAATGCTTGCGGACATTGAAGCTGGCAAGGTGGGAACAGTCATTGTAAAGGACATGAGCCGTATCGGTAGAGATTATTTGCAAGTAGGATTTTACACAGAAGTCATGTTTCGGGAAAAGGGAGTGCATTTTATAGCGATTTCCAATGGTGTTGACAGCGAGCGCAGGGAGAGTGCAGAATTTGCCCCATTCTTGAACATTATGAACGAGTGGTATGTGCGTGATACCAGTCGGAAGATAACAACGGTATTAAAGGCAAGAGGTATGAGTGGGAAAGCACATACAACCAACCGTTGTTGCTATGGATATAAAAAGAGTGCAGATAACCCTGATAAATGGGTAATTGATGAAGAAGCTGCCGAGGTTGTTCGTAGGATATTTAATATGTGTCTGAATGGGAAAGGCCCCTATCAGATTGCAAGGGAACTGGCAGAGGATAAGGTGGAAAGACCCGAATATTATTTGGGTATTCGTGGCAGAGGAGTTAATATAAAGTCATTCGATATGGAACATCCGTATATGTGGAGAGGTGGCACTGTTAAGACCATATTAACAAGAATGGAATACACTGGATGTACTGTTAATTTTAGAACAAAAAAGGAGTCGTACAAGGATAAGCGACCTACTAAAGTAGACTCATCCGAATGGATTATCTTTGAAGATACCCAAGAACCGATTATTGACAAGCATACATGGGAAACAGTGCAGAAGCTGTTAGATACGCCAAGAAGAAAAGGTGTATTTGAGGAGAATAATCCTCTTACCGGTAAAGTGTTTTGTGCAGATTGTGGAGCAAAAATGTATCATCACAGAAATGCGCAGGGAATATGGAAAAAGAATTATTTTAAGGCAGGGGAGATGATATATCATGCACCCGAAGATAGGTACGATTGCTCCAACAATATAAGAGGCAGACAGCGTTATGAAAAATTGTGTTGCAGTCATTCCGTTACTACAAAGGCGCTGGAAACGCTTGTGTTGGAAACCATAAAAAGAACTTGTGATTATGCAGTGGAGAATGAAGCAGAGTTTAGGGAAAAGGTATGTAGTATTTCCGAAGAACAGCAGGGAGAGTTATCAGTCAGACTGGAGAAAAGGCTTGCTAAGAAGCAGAAACGAGTGAGTGAAATCAATCGTCTGATAAAGAAGCTGTATGAGGACAATATCAGCGGTAAATTGAACGATAAACGCTTCAATGCAATGCTTAGTGATTACGAGTCGGAGCTTGAAGTATTAGAAGCGGATATTGACAGAGATAATGCTGAATTAGAGGGCATGAGTGCAAAGAAAACGGATGTGGATGTGTTCATGGAGCTTGTAAAAAAGCATACGACATTCGAGGAACTGACACCAGCCATATTGAACGAATTTGTTGATAAAATCATGGTTTATAAGGCAGTTGGAAGTGGTGCAAACAGAACGCAGGATGTAGATATTTATTTGAATTATATCGGCAGATTTGTAGTTCCTGAAGTGGTTGTGGAACTGACGGAAGAGGAGAAGCTGGCAGAAGCCAAAAGGCAGGAAAAACTGGAGAAAAAGCGAGCAAGTAACCGCAAATATATGGCACGGAAAAGAGAAGAAGCGAGGAAAGCGTGGGCAGAAATAGAAGCGGAGAAAGCAAAGGCAGTAGGGCAATAATTATCGTGAATTTGCGATTGCGAAAATGGCAGACGAGGAAATTATCAAGTGAATAATAGGGATTGATTTTGCTCCGATAATTAACGAACGAAATCAGAATAAAAAGGCATTCAAAACAGACAGTGAAACAAGTTTGTTGCGGATGTCTTTTTTGATGGTCTTGCCAGTGCAACCTTCCCTTTCCTTCTCTTTCTCTTCCTAGAGAAAAAACGAAAAAGAAAAGCAGAAAAGAAAGAACCAAAGAAAAGAATAAAAGAAAAAGATAAAAAGAGATATACCATCTCAATCTTATCTTATCCCATCCTATCCGCCTGCCTACGGCAGGCTTTATTATTTGCCCGTCAAAAGTATGAGTCTAGAGTCGCCCAAAATACGAGTCAGAGAGAAAGGAGTGGTTTAATGGGCAGTTTATCCAAGTATGAGCAGGAAACGGTCATCAATTTTAATGCAGGGGAGCAGACAGCAGTTGTTTATACCCGAGATAAGGCAGTTATGAGAAAACTTGACGCATTAGTTTTCGCATTCCCAGAGGTTTATAAGCTGGTGGGTGAAACAGATATTGATAAGACCTATTCCATGCCGAAATCATGCGTGAATTATCGTAAGCCGAGAAAGCTCGATGATAAATACAGAGAACTAAAAAGAGCACAGATGAAGCAGTATAATATGCAGAGGTAAATAGTTGAAAAATAAAGTGCTCCCTTTGTCAAGGACATTTTTGATTTAGTTAGGGTTAAAACTGTACAAAGTGTGTTATACTCTCCCTGCTCGGACGGAGGATAGGGCAAC
>ONSO01000151.1 GCA_900320485.1 uncultured Lachnospiraceae bacterium
TCCACGGTTTTCCCTTCGTTGGAGCAGTTGGTCATTTTAATGAAAATGTGTCCCTCATTATCGGAGTAAAAATAATCACTGTCAATGATCCCCACGGTATTGTTCATCTGAAGGCGATACTTAAAGCCCAAGCCGCTTCTGGGGTATACCTGCAATACCCAATCTTCCTCCATCTTCGCCCGGATGCCCGTCGGGATCTTAATGGTGGATCCTGCGGGAAGGGAAAAGGAAAAGGGCGCATAAAAATCATATCCCGCGCTTCCCTTGGTAGCTCTTGCAGGAAGCTTTAGGGAGTCATACATGTCATGAAGGTCATTTTCCGAATACTGGGGAAATTCCTCCTTCACCGCATTTTCAAATTGTTCACGGCTCACCTTAAAGAACTGTGCGATCCTTCTCATGCCATTCTCCTTCTTCTCAAACGTTGTGCATCTGTACTCGCAACGGCTTTTCACGCCTTACGTTTCCCGTTTGTTACAGCAGGCAGGAAGTAGCAGGTGCATCCTGCAGGGTCTGGGGCGCCGTCACCGGCTCCCGGGTATAATCTCCGCAGTGGAGCACGGGAACTAAAGGATTCTCCTGCTTCAGGCTCTCCTGCACTTTGATGACTCTCTGATTCTTACTGCCCTTCCACAAAAGCTGCGGGTCGAGCTGTTCCAAAATGAATTCCCCGTCCACCAATACGTCAACGTATTTCATCAACGGATACTGGTAAACGTCCTCCCAGGAATCCCCGGTGTAAAGCCATATGGTTTTCGTCGGGTATTTTTCCTTGATCTCTTCCATGAGTGCCCTTACTCCCATGCGGTTCGCGGGATGTAAAGGATCTCCCCCCGAGAAGGTAATGCCGGAGATATACGATTTTTCCAATTGGTCAAAAATCTCCTGCTTTGCCGCATCATCAAAGGGTAATCCTCCGTCCGGATCCCACGTAATGGGATTCTGGCAACCCTTACAGCAATGATTGCAGCCGGCAACCCAAAGGACAACCCGCAGGCCGTCTCCGTTTAACATGTCGTCCTTTGTAATGTTATGATAACGCATTTTGTTTCAACACTCCCATTTTACTTTTTCCACGGTCAGGACAAGGCCCCTGCTTTTACATGGACACTCTCTCCTTGATTTCTGCCATCTTGGCATCATTGAGTCTGCTGTCACCATGCACGCGGGAATAAGAAAGGTAACCGTTCATGCGGTCGATCTTGGTCAGGTTACGGCTTCCGCACTTAGGACATACGTCCATCTCCAGTTCCTGATGTCCGCAATCGTCACAATATGCCAGTGACAGGTTAACCCCTTCATAGAAGCCCATGTCCATGGCCCTGTGAATGAGAGATTTTACCGCCTCAATATTATAATCAATGGGGTACTTTACGTACTGGATCTTTCCGCCGTTTGCCAGATCCCAGAAACGGTCCTCCAGATCCTGTTTCTGGATCGGGGTAATCTTCTCCGTTACGTGGCAATGGAAGGAATTGCTTACGTACTCCCTGTCGGAAACGCCCTCAATAATGCCATACTTCTTTCTAAACTGCTTTACCTGAAGACCGCACAGGCTCTCTGCGGGCGTTCCGTAAATGGCATAGAGATTCCCGTCTGCCTCCTTAAACTCGGCGATCTTCTGGTTAATGTGTTCCATAACCTCCAGTGCAAAGGCACCGTCCTCCACAAGAGACTTTCCGTTATAGAGCTCCTGCAGTTCATTAAGGGCCGTGATGCCGAAGCTTGCGGTCGCTGACTTCAGAAGCGGCTTGATCTTATCCGTCAGTTTTAAGTGGCCTCCAAGGAAACCGCCCTCGCAGTATGCAAGAGGGTTCGTGGACGCGCGCATTTCGCCAAGATATGCATAGGTACGGATGTGCAGCTGTCTGATCAGATTCAGATAGTAATCCAAAACCTCATAGAAATCGCGGCTTTCCTTCCTGGATTTTTCAAGGATCATGGGCAGATGCAGGGAAACGGCGCCAATGTTAAATCTTCCCACAAATACGGGTACGTCGTTTTCGTCTGCGGGATGCATGCCGCCTCTTTCATACCAGGGAGAAAGGAACGCGCGACATCCCATGGGGGATACCACCTTCCCGTACTGCTTGTACATGCTGGCAACGTAGCCCTTGCCCGTAAGGCTCAGCCAGTCAGGGTACATGGTTTTCGCGGAGCATTCCACGCCTGCGTTAAATACGTCCTCCATGGGCTTTCCGGGACCATGAAGATTCTCGTCATACAAAAATACGATCTTGGGGAACAATACGGGCTTCTTACAGTTTGCCTTGCCCTGTCCCTTCTTTCTTACGTTCAGCATTTGAACGGTGGCAAGCTTGGCAAATCTTCCCGTGCCGATCCCGGCCGTCACGGTAATAAAGGGATAATCTCCCCTGCTGGATGCCACGGTATTGAACTTATATTCCCAGCCCTGGAAACCCTGTTCAAAATCCCTGGTCACGTCAGCCAGAGCCACTTCCTCTGCCTTCTCATGATCAATGCCAAGGCCCTCATATTTCTCCACGTATTTCTTGTAGGACTTCTCCGCATAGGGCTCCAGGATCTTATCAACCTCGGGAACGGTAAAGCCGCCATACTGCTGGCTTGCAGCAGACAGTACAATGTCTCCGATCACGTCAAAGGCAGTATCCAGGGTCTTCGGCTCGTTATACCAGATGTTTCCCATCTCAAATCCGCCTGAAAGCACTTCCTGCACGTTAAAAAGGCAGCAGTTCATGGTATCACGGCGTGCAGACATGTCATGAACGTAAATATATCCGTCACGGCAGGCCTGGATCTCTTCCGTGGTCATAAAGAACTTCTGGTACAGCTCCTTGTTAAACTGGTTAAACACAAGACTTCTCTTGGTAGACACCAGGGCAGAGTCCGTGTTGGCATTTTCCTTATCTCCAATATACATGATGGACTGGCTCTTTTTATAGACGTCATCCATCATGCGTACAAAATCCTGCTTATAATTCCGATAATCCCGATAGCTCTTTGCAACAATGGGCTTAACCTCTTCCAAGGCAGATTCCACCACGTTGTGCATTATTGCAATGGGGATCTCGTTGCTTTCAAATTCATTGATCTTTTCGATCACGTGCTGACAAATGCTGCGCTTCTCCGCCTCCGTAAATTTCGTCAGCGCGCGATATGCGCTTTTGCCAACGGCATTGATCACCTTTTGTACGTTGAAGGCTTCCTTGCTGCCGTCCTTCTTAATGACAAAAACCTCTTTTTCGGGACGATATTCCTTCCCGTAGTTGATCTCGTCGCCATGATCTCCATGATCAAAATTACTGCTCATAAGTACCCCGTCCTTTCATTTTTCGGCATCCCGCGGACATATTTGGAGCACATCCCAAAATACAATATATAGGACCAAGTTCCGCGGATGAATCAACATGTTGTGCCAGCGTATTCAAGTATAAATAAAACTGCCGCATTTTGTCAACGTTCAACCCATACGAAAAGGTGCCTAAAAATTTAGACACCTTTTTTTCAAAAATATCTTGACAAATGAATTTACGGATAATTCCCTTGAATTTCTTTCAAAATACGTTTCTATTCAAATCAGTCAAAGGCATTTAAGAGAATTTCCTGAAGATAATCGCGGTACTGTTCCCTGACCCATTCCGGCGACACGATTCCTACTTCTTTTCCCAGTCCGGCCAGCCAGCCAAAGAACTGATTTGACACGTTGAGCGTTGTCCTTACACGGACGGATCCATCTTCCGCCCGCCTTAAGGAAACCTCTTTACCGAAACGGTCAACCGCCACTCCGACAAGGCGTTCCGGGAAACGCATGGTTACGGTCTCCGCTTCTCCGGCGTACATTCCAAAGGTTTGATTTGAGTAAGATGCAAGATCAATTTGCGCAAATTGTTTTTCGCCGTCCCTTGCCTCCTCCAGCACCCTGGTCTTTCCCATTTTGTCAACGCGGAAATGCTTTACGGATCCTGCTTTCCCGTCATAAGCAATGAGGTAATAATTATCATTCTGCCAAAGCAAGGCCCAGGGGCTGACGATCCTCTCCTCCGGACTTCTTGGCACCATCTCTTTTTTTACGTTCCAGTCCAGATACAGAAACGCAATCTTTTTGTTTTCCTGAATGGCTCCGTGAATACAGTCAACGCTATAGTAAATGTTCTCATTTTCCGTCTTCACGCGCCCGATGACGTGAACCTGACGCTGCAACTTACCCGCATCATGCTTCCCGGCCTTTTTTTCGAGCTTGGCGATTAGTTCCCGGGATTTTTTTGTGGTAATAAACCTGGAGGACTGTACCGCATCCACAAGCAGCTTTAATTCCGCAAGTTCAAATTCCCGCTCCCCGAGATAATACCCACCTCCAAGGCGGGAACTGTTCTGAAGGACGTCAATTCCAAATTCCCTGAGTTTTTCCACGTCGTCATAAATGCTTTTTCGCTCAGCGTGAATTCCGTTGGCCTCCAAATACTGAATGATACGGTTTGTGCTGACGGGTTTCTCCTCAGAGCCTTCTTCTTCCAAAATGCGCAAAAGATACAGTAACTTTAGTTTTTGTCCTGCTGATTTTGGCATAATTCCTCCTGCTTGTTCTTATTCTTTCGAAGAGTGATCCCCAGAAAGATGGCAAGACCTCCCGCAACGATAAAACACAGCAATACCAGTCCATAACTCAAAAATGCATTTAAAAAATCCATGACCTTCACTCCGTTTCTTCCATCTGCTGTTTCCGCAGCTTCCATGCTCTTCACTTCAAAAAGTCCCATAAAGTTCTCTTAAGTGTTAAGTATACCAACTGACCGGTCCTTCGTCAAGCTCTTTTCCCCGCACCTGCATGCCTTGTTTCTTACGCCCGTGACTTTATTTCCTGCTCCCGCGGCTTTGTTCCCTGCTCCCGCGGCTTTTTTCCGCGCTCCTGCAAGCCCTCCTTACAGGGACCACGTTCCATCCTTTACAAATCTCTCCGCCATGTCCCTTGCAGAACTTACAATTTCCTCATCATAGCCGATGATCTCCAAAAGGGAAATAGCATTTCTTGTGGTCGCCCTGCCCTTTAATAATTTATACTGAAACAGGATGTCTCCGTCAGCGATCTCTTCCTCAAAGTGATAGTTATCGTAAATATTCTCCAAAAGATGCGTAAGCTCTACGTCATGCGTGGCGGCGCAGCAAAGCACGTTTCCGCCGTGAAGGCTTTTCAGCACCTGCGTTGACGCAGCGATCCGCTCCACCGTATTGGTTCCGCGAAGGACCTCATCCACAAAGCAAAGGACGGGTCTTCCCGCCTCTTTTGCGGCATTTAGGATTCTCTTTAGTGCCTTGATCTCCACAATATAATAGCTGTCGCCGCTCTCCAAGTCATCTCTAAGGGACATGGAGGAATAAATCCGGAAATACGGTGCCTCATAAGTTTTCGCCGTACAGGTATGGATCGTCTGCGCCAAAACGGCATTGATGGCAACGGTTTTTAAGAACGTGGACTTACCTGAGGCATTCGAGCCCGTAAGAAGAATGCCGCCATCTGCACGAAGCGTATTCTTAACGGGCGTCTTCAGCAGGGGATGATATCCTTCTTCCATGAAAAGACTGACGTTTTTTCCTTCCCAAAGCTTCGGCACGCAATAACCGTTTGCATTCTCAAGTTCCTTTCTAAAGGACGCTATGGCAATAGTGGTTTCAAACCTTCCAAGGATCGTATTGATCTCATCCACCGCCGATGCATTCTCACGGAGAACTTTCAGCATTTTGTTAAACTGGATCAGATCAACGTGCAGCGTCATTTTCGCATAATCAACGAGAAGGTCCACGGGATTTCCGCCAAGGGAACCATTTCCGGCCGTTACCCAGAAAGCCCCCTTCTCTAGTTCACGCATCCTTTTCCGGCATTCTTCCAAACTTTGCAGATTCTTATGAAACATAGCATTTTTCTTAAGGCCGGGCAGCTTTTCCATCTTCTCAGCGGCGTTCAAAAGCTTAAGTACGTATGCAAAGCTGATGATATAAGGTTCTATTTCATTTTTCTTACGGAAATACGCCATGACGTTATAAACGGTAATGCAAACGGCTGCAATCAGGCCATAACTGAACGCAAAGGGCATAATGCAAAAAGAAGCCAGCAAAAGCCCGTTAAAGATCCAATCTTTTTTGCTGGAGCGCTCCCCAAGATAATCCAGATTGTCCAGGTAATCATAAAGGGAATACTTTCCCATATAGCCCAATTTGGCCATGATCAGCTGAACGTGGACCCTCTCCTCTTCATTTTCCAGGAAGAATCTGATGAGCCCTTCCGTCTGCGCCAAAAACTCCTCATCCTTTCCAACGCTGCGAAGCGCATGATAAAGGTATTCTTCTCCGGATGCGGAATAAGTCCTGTTCAGAACTGCAAATATCTCATCCATCCCCAGATCATTCCACGTCACGTCATCGATCTGCCCTTCCTCGGGATGTTTTAGGAAATACTTATTCACCCTGACAAAGCGTTCCGGTTTCAGTTCCTTTTT
>ONSO01000105.1 GCA_900320485.1 uncultured Lachnospiraceae bacterium
CCATTTTCCGCAGAAGAAAGATCGGCTTTGTGTTTCAGGCCTTCAATCTGATCCCGACCCTGAATGTCTATGAGAATATTGTTTTTCCCATTCAGCTTGACGCAAACAAGGTGGATGAGGCATTTGTTGCTAACGTGATCGACATGCTGGGACTGAAAGGTTTAGGGGACCGTTTGCCGGGGCATCTCTCCGGCGGGCAGCAGCAGAGGGTAGCCATTGCCCGGGCGCTTTCCACAAAGCCTGCCATTATCCTTGCGGATGAACCGACGGGAAATCTGGACAGTAAGACCAGTGCGGACGTACTGAGCCTTATGAAGGTGACGGGCCAGAAGTTTCATCAGACCATTGTGATGATCACGCATAACGAGGCCATCGCGCAGATGGCGGACCGGGTCATCCGCATTGAAGACGGACACATTGTAAAGGGCGGTGAGGCGAGTCATGAGTAACGTAAAGAATCAAAAAGTGATCAAATTGCTTGCACAAAGAGAGCTTCGCACAAGTAAAAGAATGAACGTTGTACTGATCCTTTCCATTGTTCTGACTTGCGTTATGTTCACCAGCATTGCAAGCGTAGGCGGGAACCTGATGCTGGCCCTTCGGAATCAGACCATGCGCATGGTGGGGGGAGACCACATGGCAGGGTTTAAATATGTGCTTCCCGCGGATTATGAGAAGGTCCTTGCGGACAAAAAGACAAGGGACGTGGTCTATCGGATCTTTGTCGGGCGGGCCGTCAATGAGGATTTCCAGAGCTTTGGCGTGGAGCTGAACTGTGCCGGAGATGACAGGGCGGCGCAGGCTACCTTTTCACTTCCAAGCGTGGGAAGGCTTCCGGAGAAGATGGACGAGATGGCGGTTAGCTCCATGGTTCTTGAGGCCTTAGGGCTTCCCGCAGAGCTTGGCACCATAGTGCCGCTGAAGATCGATATTGACGGCAGACTGGTGGAGAAGGAGTTTACCGTCTGCGGCTTCTGGGAGGGGGACAGCGTTGCGGCGGCGCAGCTTTGCTGGGTTTCCAGAGAGTTTGCTGAACTTTACGTGCCCACTCCGCCCTTCTTGACCGGATCTATGGGGCGGATGAGGTGCGGCCTGACACAGGCGTAAACTGGGCTTATGGCATGAACCTCGAAACGCTGGACATGGAAACGGTGGTCGGATGGCTTCTGATCGTTCTTGTGGTCTTTATCGCCGGGTATTTGATCATATACAATATCTTTCAGATCAACGTTACGGCAAACATCCAGAAATACGGTCTCTTAAAAACCATCGGCACAACGCCCACGCAGATCCGAAGGCTGGTGCGGCTTCAGGCAGATATTTACGCAGCCGTTGGCATTCCGGCCGGGCTACTTTTCGGTATTTTCCTTGGAAAGCTTTTGTATCGCTATATTGAGCCGGCTTTGTATCTTAGAGGGAATGGTTCACAAGGCTTGAGCCTGACTGCGTTAGCCTGCATCTGCCTGTTTGCGGCACTGTTTAGCCTTGGAACCGTAAGACTTAGTGCAAATAAGCCGGCTAAAATGGCGGGAAAGGCCTCCCCGATGGAGGCGCTTAGGTTTAACGAGACAAAGCTATCGCCTAAGAAAGCAAAAAGGAAGAGCCGCAGGGTTTCTCCCTTTTCCATTGCGCAGAGCAATATGGCGCGGAGCAGGAAAAAGACCATAACGGTGATCCTTTCCCTAACCTTGAGCATGACTTTGTTTGTGCTGGTGGTAACGGCCGTTCGCTCCCTGGATATGGATAAGATGCTGGCAAATCTCATGATAGGGGATTTTAACGTTTTAAGCCAGCGGCCCTTGGGCATGAGGATCAATTCCAACATTACGCCGCAGGATATTGAGGCCATCAGGGGAATGGACGGGGTGGAAGAGTGTCAGGCCGTTTATTATGAGGATGCTGAGCTGATTCTTAGCGGAAAAAGCATGGAGCAGGCAAAGAAACTATACGAAAAGCATTCCGGGGAGGAAAAATGGAAGGAAGTCGTAGACAGTGGACAATATGATTATTCCAGGGAGGTGGATCAGTATATCACCTTGAGAAATCTTGTCTATGGCGCTCCTTTTCGGGAGCCCGGCATTGTGGATGCCGATCTGTACTGCGTGGATCCGGGGATGCTGGAGTTCCTTCTGCTGGATCAGGGGACGCCGGATGCGGAGAAGTTCGCTACGGGAAAGTATGCCATCGTCTTTACGGATATGATCAGGCTGGAATCCAGGGATGGATCGGATGCATTTTATGAGGTGGGTGACAGGCTTACCCTCCGGTCCGGCGGCAAGGAAAAGGAATATGAGGTACTGGCCATCGGAGACATTCCTTACGTGATGAGTACCAAGGTTTATCAGACGCTTTACGGACACGTGATCCTGCCGGAGAGTGAGCGGAGCTTCTTTTCGGAAGGGGAAAATGCCATGAATCTTCTGATCAAGGCCCGGGACGGGCAATATGAAGCCGTAAGAGATAATTTGCAGGCATTAACGGACAGAAAGGGACTGATTCTAAGGACGAAGCAGGACTGCCTTGACGAATTTCGTGAGCTTCAGCAGACCTTTTCGGTGGTGGGTGGTGCCATGACGGTCATCCTTGCCGTGATCGCCATCATGAATTTTGTGAATGCCACCGTAACGGGCGTCATTTCACGAAAAAAGGAGCTGGTAGTCATGCAGGCCGTCGGAATGACGGGAAAGCAGGTGAAGCAGATGTTGATCTGGGAGGGAGCGACCTATGCCTTCTGGACGATCGTCAGCAGCATGGCGGTGGGGTTGCCACTGGCCTGGCTTATCATGAGCAGCCTGGAAAAGGAGAGCGCTTTTTTCACCTATCATTTTACCATGATGCCGATCCTGATCTGCGCGCCGATCCTTGTTGCAATGGCGGTTGCCGTGCCGCTGATTTCGTTCCGGTGGGTGGCAAGGGGGAACGCGGTGAACGTGACAAACCTGGAATAAAAGATTTGATCGGATGGGACGTGGTTTTTCGGCCACGTCCCTTTTTTGTTTTTTCCTAATTCTTACGAAATCTTAAGAATTATCTTCATAAATTCTTAAATTGCGGTTTGCAAACGTGGGCATTATAATAAAACAAGGTAAAATACTTTGTCCAATCGCGTTTTAGATTCGTTTTCGTAAAGGGCAATCATGATAAAAGACAATCAGAAGGTTTTCAATCGCATCTTAGTGGTGATCGATTCCCTGATCACGGCTGCTTCGCTGATTTTAGCCTACGTGATAAAATTTTACGTTACAATGAAGGGCCCCGGACCCGGCGTATTGCCGCTTCGGGATTATGCCTTTTTGCTTGTGTATATCATTCCGGGGTATGCGCTTTTGTATTATCGCATGGGTGTCTATACACCCCGGCGGACGGTGAAGCGGCGCTTTGAGATTTTCGACGTCATCAAGGCAAATACCATTGGCATGGCGGCGCTGATCATCATCATTTACATGGTGGTGCGGGAATTTAACTATGCCAGATCCGTATTGGCGCTGTTCTATATGCTGAACTGCTTCCTGACGGGACTTTCCAGGATCATTCTGAGAAAGATCCTGCAGTCCATACGGAAGAAGGGTTATAACGTAAAACACATTCTGCTCGTGGGATATTCCAGGGCGGCGGAGGAATACGTAAACCGCATTATGGAGAATCCGCAGTGGGGATACGTGGTCAGCGGATTTTTGGATGATCACGTGCCGGTGGGTACGCTGTACAAGGGAGTTCCGGTGCGGGCCAACATTGGCGAGCTGACGAGGCTCCTTGAGGAAAATGAGTGGGATGAAGTGGCGATCACGCTGTCCCTGAGGGATTATGATTATCTCGGAGAGATCGTTGGCATTTGCGAAAAATCCGGCGTGCACACCAAGTTTATCCCGGATTACAACAGCCTGATCCCCACAAAGCCTTATACGGAGGATCTGATGGGACTTCCGGTGATCAATATCCGCTACGTACCGCTTACAAATACGGGGAATGCATTTATCAAGCGGCTGATGGATATCGTCGGTTCCCTATTCGGCATACTGATCACTTCGCCCATTATGGTGATCTGCGCCATTCTTGTAAAGCTGAGCAGTCCCGGTCCCGTGATCTTTAAGCAGGTCCGGGTGGGACTTCACAATAAGGAATTTAACATGTATAAATTCCGCAGCATGGGTCTGCAGGCGCCTTCCGAAGAGCAGAAGCGTTGGACGACAAAGGATGATCCCAGGGTGACCAGCGTGGGAAAGATCCTCAGAAAGACCAGCCTGGACGAGCTTCCGCAGTTGTTTAACATCTTAAAGGGTGACATGAGTCTGGTAGGGCCAAGGCCCGAAAGACCACAGTTTGTGGAAAAGTTCAAGGAAGAGATCCCAAGATACATGGTAAAGCATCAGGTTCGCCCGGGACTGACCGGTTGGGCGCAGGTAAATGGTTACAGGGGCGATACTTCCATCCGAAAGCGCATTGAACATGACATTTACTACATTGAGAACTGGTCGTTTTGGTTTGACGTAAAGATCATCATCATGACTTTCTTTACGGGATTCATCAACAAGAACGCATATTAGTGCGCATACAAACGGAACGGAAAACAATCAAGAGGAAAATTAAGGAAACAAAGAAGCAGGAGAGAGAAATGGCAGCATATTCAAACGAAAGACGGAACCCTTCCAGAGGGGAAGGCGGTAAGAAGAAAAAGAAAGCTAAGGCATTGCTTTTGGGCGTGGAGTTGGCGATCATCGCATTATTGGTGGTGGCGCTGGTAGTTACGGTACTTGTCTTCGGGCCCGGTTCTAAGAACGGCGGGGATGAATATGCCGCGGAGGAGGGTAATTTCTTTACTCAGACCTGGGCAAGCATAAAAAGGGCGTTTGGCGGTTCTGCAAACGGAGAGAGCGCGGGAAATAACCGGGGCATCGCGTTTGTGAATCTGGATGAGAAGAAGCTGGAGATCCCGGAAGAGGTTAAGGAAAATGAGACCATGAACGGTTACATGAACGTTGCACTCTTCGGCGTGGACATCAGCAGAGAGAAAAAGAATGACAGCGGTCAGACGGTGGATCTGCTTCCCGCAGGCGATCTTCGCCGCAGCGGACTTTTGAAGGGCTTTAGAAGTGATACCATGATGATCGCCAGCATTAACATGGATACCGGTGACATCAAGCTGGTGAGCCTTTACCGTGACACGTTCCTGAACGTAGGCGGTTCCGCTACCAACTCCAGCTCTTACAGCAAGTGTAACGCGGCTTATTCCAAGGGTGGCGCGGAGCAGGCCGTAAAGATGATGAATACCAACCTTGACATGAACATTGAGAACTTTGTGACCGTCAGCTATTGGGCGCTGGTGGGCGTTATCGATGCCCTGGGCGGCGTAGACATTGACGTGGACAGCAAGGAGCTGGTACACCTGAACAACTATGGCATCAGTATTGGCAAGACCATGAACGTAAACTATAAAAAGCTGGCAAGTCCCGGTTATCAGAGACTTTCCGGAATTCAGGCGGCTGCATATTGCCGTATCCGTTACGTAGGTAATGACTTCGCTCGTGCCGCTCGTCAGCGTGAAGTGATCAAGGCCATTGAGGAGCAGGCAAAGAAGGCGGACCTCAGCACTTTGCTGGATGCCTTCCATGCAGTGGAGTCCGACATTTACACCAGCTTCCAGGCGGATGACATTGTATCCCTGATTTCTCAGATCAGCAAGTATAAGATCGTGGATGAGAACGGATTCCCTCAGGAGGATGACAGAAGCGTTAAGAACATGGGCGCGAAGGGAAGTTGTGTCGTTCCCGAGGATCTGGAAAAGAACGTACAGTGGCTCCATGAGTTCCTGTTTGGAGAAGAGAATTATGCCGTGACCAGTACGGTAAAGGATTACAGCAAGTTCATAAAGAACTTCTCCTCAAAATATTAATTCCGGCAGTTTCTTGAACAATTTATCCATATGGGGGAGCCTTTCACGGCTCCCCTTTTTCAAAATAGGGGGAAAAGCATCATGAAGATCGACGTGATCATACCGACCTACAAACCCGGCGAGGAGTTGTTTTGCTTGTTGGACAAGCTTGCGCAGCAGAGCATCCGGCCCAATAAGGTGATACTGATGAATACGGAAAAATCCTTTTTTAAGAAATTGACGGAGGGAAGGGATTTTTGGAAGAAGTATCCCTTTGCTGAGGTTTGGCATCTGCCTAAAAAGTATTTTGATCATGGGGGAACCAGGCGCCTTGGCGTTACAAAGTCGGATGCCGACGTGTTTGTAATGCTGACGCAGGATGCCATGCCGGCGGATGCGTTTCTGCTGGAAAAGCTGACGGCGCACCTTGAGGGAAAGGTGGCGGCAGCATATGGACGGCAGCTTCCCCGCAGGGACAGCGGGGTTTTAGAGAGAATCTCCAGACAGTTTAATTATCCGGAAACGTCCCGTCTTAAGGGGCGGGAAGACATGGAGAAAATGGGGATCAAGACCTTCTTTTGTTCCAACGTATGCGCTGCGTATCGCCGGGACGCGTATGATGAACTGGGCGGGTTCCCTCACAGGGCCATTTTTAACGAGGACATGATTTATGCCTCCAAGGCAGTCCGGGCCGGATGGCAGATCGCATATGAGGCCGAGGCGAGGGTGATACATTCTCATAATTATAATTGCATGCAACAGTTTCATCGTAATTTTGACCTTGGCGTGTCCCAGGCAGACCATCCGGAGGTCTTTGGGGACGTGAAGTCGGAATCGGAAGGAAAAAAGTACGTTAAGCACGTCATCATGGCCCTGAAGGACCGGGGACAGCTTGGAAAGACTCCTTATTTTTTGTTGCAGAGTGTGTTTAAATATGGGGGGTATTTATTGGGGAAAAACTACCGGAAATTGCCTAAATGCTTGATCTTACTCGCTTCAGACAATAAACAGTACTGGAAAAATAAAACCAAATCATCACAAAAAAGACACAGAATGAACACAAACTAATTCTATACTGAGGTCATAAACAGGAAGGAAAGATTCTTTCAAATCAGTTTTATGAAAAGAGGGATAGATCATGAGTGATTATGACGTTAATTCAGGAATGAATTTTGACCCCATCACGGGGGAGAGGATAAAACCCCTTCAGACGGCGGAGACAAAGCCCGCGGAGGCAGAGCAGCCCGCTGAGACGGCGCAGGTTTCCGCAGAGGCAGAGAAACCCATTGACGAGCTGGCAAGAGCCACGGCTGAGAAATTAAACGAGGCTCCTGCAGGCAGCACGGATGGTCAGTACGGAGCGGCTTTTGCAAACAACGCGGGCGGGCAGGCCTCCAGCCCGTACTTTGACCGGATCACCGCGGCGGGAGACCGGAACGTTTATGATTATGAATATCGGGAACGGCAGGAGGCAAAGCCGGCAGGAAAAGCGAAAAAGGCAAAGAAGGAGCGCAGACAGAAGCAGGGTGGCGGTTTCTTTAGAAAGGCCGTTGCGGCGGTTGCCTTGGCAGTCATCTTTGGAGGCGTTGCAGGCGGTACTTTTTACGGCATTTGCAGGATGACCGGCGTTTTGGAGAAAAATGAGGAGTTGACCGCTCCTCAGATTGCGGGAGAAGTATTGGATAATCAGGCAAAGCTTCCCGTGAAGCAGAGCGACGTGACGGAGAATTCCGACAGGGAAGTAAAGCTTGTGAATTCCGATAACATTCAAGTCATATCCACGGACATTTCCGACATGGTGGAGGAAGTGATCCCCGCGATGGTGACTATTGTCAATACCGGTAAGGATGAGTGGGATTTCTGGGGAAGAAGCTATACGCCGCAGTCCAGCGGTACCGGCGTGATCATCGGAGAGAATGACACGGATCTTCTCATTGTGACCAATCATCACGTGGCGAAGGATGCAAAGCAGCTTGACATTACGTTCATTGATGATTTTACCGCGAAGGCAAGAGTAAAGGGCATGGATTCCGACATGGATCTTGCCGTGCTGGCAGTCAGCCTGAATGACATTCCTCAGGAGACTAAGGATAAGATCGTGGTGGCACAGCTTGGCGACAGCGACAGCTTAAAGCTTGGCCAGCCTGCAGTTGTGATCGGTAACGCCCTCGGCATTGGCATCTCCGTAACGGACGGCGTTATCAGCGGTCTGAATCGTGAGATGACGACGGAGGATGGCAATACCGGTACTTTTATCCAGACGGATGCGGCAGTGAACCATGGTAATTCCGGCGGTGCACTTTTGAACATTAAGGGCGAGGTCGTGGGCATTGTTTCCAATAAGATCGACGGTGAAAGCGTGGAGGGCATGGGCTATGCCATTCCCATCAGCGCTGCAAGCCCCATCATTCAGGAGCTTATGGAGAGACAGACCAGATCGGAGCTGGTCGATGCATCGGAGCAGGGCTACCTTGGAGTCAGCCTCCAGACCGTGACAAGCGATGCAAGAGAGTATTACGGACTGCCTGACGGCGCTTACGTATATCGCATTTCCGAGGGCAGCGGTGCCCAGAAGGCGGGAATCCAGAAGGGCGACGTCATTACGAAGATCGAGAAGATCAAGGTTTCCTCCAATGCAGAAGCAAGAGAGATCCTGCAGTATTACAGACAGGGCGAGGAAGTAACCGTAAACTTCAGCCGCTTGGAGAACGGAGAGTACGTGGAGCATGAAGTAACCGTAGTGTTGGGAGCTCCGGAAGTCCGGCAATAAGAAAAAACACGAGAGCAATCGGCTCTCTCAAAGAGGGAAGCACCCGAAAGGAGTGCTTCCTTTTTTTGTGCAAGCAGGCACTTTTGTCTTCTTGGACAAACGGACAGAAAAAACTTGACATTTCCGACTACATCGTGTAGTCTATATATAGACTACAAGTTGTAGTTTGAAGGAAGATAGTATATGGAAATTCAGTTAGGCATTATCGAAAGTAAATTTGCGGACGTCATTTGGGAAAATGAGCCAATTACTTCAACGGAGCTTGTTAAAATTGCAGAAAAAGAGTTTTGCTGGAAAAGAACGACAACTCATACCGTAATAAAACGTCTTTGCGATAAAGGTCTGTTTGTTAACGAGAAAGGAACCGTAAAAGCCGTTATTTCAAAAAAAGATTTCTATTCCATGCAATCAAGAATGTATGTGGAAACAGCTTTTTCGGGGTCGCTTCCTGCATTTATTGCGGCTTTTACGGATGGAAAAACAATTTCGCCCAAGGAGGCAGATGCCATACGAAAGATTATAGATAAAGCGGAGGGCGAATGATGGCGATTTTATTCGAAAGAGTTCTTGAGCATAGTCTTTCGGCAACTTTTTTGATCATGGCGGTATTGCTGATAAGAGCCTTATTAAATAAAACATCACACAGGATTATATTATTTCTTTGGGGAATCGTCTTTTTAAGATTGATCATGCCATTTTCCATAAAGTCAGACATGAGTCTGGTGCCTTCTTTTAACAACACTATAATGATTCATGCAGAGAATCCAACGAAAAGCATCGAGGAGAAAAATGATCAAAACCCGATTGCGGAAGATGAAGAGATGGACCACGTAATGATAACAAAATCGAACAAACCGTGGATGCGGGTTGCGATTGTTGTCTGGCTTATGGGCGTTTGCTTTATGGTCTTTTGGGGGATGATTGGTTATGTCCGGCTTTATGGAAAGCTAAGTGAATCAATTAAGGGGGATGATAATAATTGGTATTGTGATCATATTAAAACGGCGCTTGTATTTGGGGTGCTTAGACCGAAAATTTATTTGCCGTCCAATATTTTGGAAGATGATAAGAAATATGTCGTTGCGCATGAGAATGCCCATATCAGACATGGAGATCATTTATGGAAAACAATGGGATATCTGTTGCTTAGCCTTTACTGGTTCAATCCATTTACGTGGATTGCGTGGTTTTTGTTTAACCAGGATATTGAAAGAGCGTGTGATGAGAGGGTGATTAAACAAATTGGAGCAGAAGAAAAAAAGGCATATGCAAATGCCCTGGTCAATTGTAGCGTTTATAAACAAGCCGTGATAAGCTTTCCGCTTGCATTTGGTGAGACAGGCATAAGGAAGCGAATAGAAAATATTATGTCTCACCGAGAGATACCCTTTTGGGGGATGATAATGACAGTAGTCCTGCTTGTAGTTTTGATAATATGTTTTATGACTGATCCGGGATTAGATTTTTCAATTGATGCGTAGCACGCAGAAAAGATTATCATCC
>ONSO01000107.1 GCA_900320485.1 uncultured Lachnospiraceae bacterium
TGTCCGCCCTGCGGGTAACCTCCTGCAGATTTTTGGTACGGCTGTGCGCCGTGGTAACCGTGCCGTTCTCCTTAAGGAGCAACATGCTCATGGGCTTACCAACAATGTTGCTTCTTCCAATGACAACGCATTCCTTTCCTTCGATGGAAATGCCGGAACGCTTCAAAAGCTGAATGACGCCGGCAGGCGTACAGGATACAAAACCCTTTCTGCCAATGCTTAAATTGCCAACGTTCATGGGATGGAATCCGTCCACGTCCTTTAAAGGATCTATGGCATCTAAGATCTTTTCCTCATCAAGTCCCTTAGGTAAGGGCAACTGAACAAGAATGCCATTTACGTCCTTGCGGCCATTTAATTCCTGAATGATCCCAAGAAGCTCTTCCTGCGTGGTCTCCTCCGGAAGTTCATAAGAAAGGGACTCAATGCCGATATACTCGCATGCCTTTTTCTTGTTGCGCACGTAAACGCAGGAGGCCGGATCAGCTCCCACCTGGATCACAGCAAGACAAAGCGTGATCCCCTTTGCCTTCATTTGTGCCACCTGTTCCTTCAGTTCGTCCTTGATCTGCGTGGATATTGCCTTACCATCGATGATCTGCGTCATGTTTCCTCCTCCATAGACTTTTGCTCAGCACGTTAATTTTTTATCATTCCGTTCCATTGTACACGTTATGATAGAATTTATCAAGTGAAATTAGAATAATCCTACAATCTTTCCGTCTTCATTTACGTCGATGTTGTATGCGGCAGGCGCCTTGGAAAGTCCCGGCATGGTCATGACCGTTCCGGTCAGTACAACAACAAAGCCGGCTCCGGCGGATACGTAAGCCTCTCTTACGTTCATCTCAAATCCTTCCGGTCTGCCAAGGAGCGTCGCGTCATCAGAGAGGGAATACTGGGTCTTAGCCATGCATACGGGAAGCTTTCCAAATCCAAGCTCCTCCAGCTTCTTTAGCTGTTTCACGGCAGCCGGTGCATATTTTACGCTCCCTGCGCCGTAGATTTCCTTTGCAACGGTTTCGATCTTTTCCTGAAGGCTGAGCTCATCCTTGTATAAAGGATGGAAATGGCTCTCCTTCTCCTCTAAGGTCTTAAGAACCTTTTCCGCAAGGGCAATGCCACCCTCGCCGCCCTTTGCCCATACCTCGGAAAGCGCGAATTCGCACCCGCGCTCCTCACAGAAGTTTTTCACGAATTCCGTCTCGGCAGTTGAATCCGTAATGAAGGAATTCAGCGTCACCACAACGGGAACGTCATACTTTTGCAGGTTCTCAATGTGCTTTTCCAGATTAACAATGCCCTTCTTTAAGGCCTCAAGATTTTCCGCTCCCAGTTCCGCCTTCGGGATGCCGCCATTATATTTCAGTGCACGGATGGTTGCCACAAGGACTACTGCATCCGGCTTTAATCCGGCAATCCGGCACTTTACGTCAAAGAATTTCTCTGCGCCAAGGTCTGCGCCAAATCCTGCTTCCGTGATCACGTAGTCCGCCATTTTTAAGGCTGCGCGGGTGGCGCGAACGGAATTACAGCCATGCGCAATGTTAGCAAAAGGACCGCCGTGCACCAGTGCGGGCGTATGCTCCAGCGTCTGGATCAGATTCGGCTGCATGGCATCCTTTAAAAGGGCTGCCATGGATCCTACGGCCTGAAGCTGCCCTGCAGTCACGGGTTCTCCCTGATAGGTATAAGCCACAACGATCCTGGAAAGGCGCTCCTTTAAATCCTTCATGTCCGTTGCAAGGCAAAGAATCGCCATAATTTCGCTGGCAACGGTGATCACAAAATGATCTTCCCGGACAACGCCCTCCGTCTTGCCTCCCAAGCCTACAATTACGTTCCGAAGTGCCCTGTCATTCATGTCAAGACATCTCTTCCAAACGACCTGCCTTGGATCAATGTTTAAGGGATTTCCCTGTTGAAGGGAATTGTCCAAAAGGGCTGCCAACAGATTATTTGCGGAGGTAATGGCATGAAAATCTCCGGTAAAATGAAGATTTAACTCCTCCATGGGAACCACCTGAGCGTATCCGCCGCCGGCCGCACCGCCCTTGATTCCAAAGCAGGGTCCAAGGGAAGGCTCACGCAAAGCGATCACGGCCTTCTTTCCCATCTTTCCAAAGGCCTCCCCCAGTCCCACGGTGGTCGTTGTCTTTCCCTCTCCCGCAGGCGTCGGGTTGATCGCCGTCATCAGAATCAGCTTCCCGTTCGGGCGATCCTGGATCTTTTTCAAATAATCCTCGGAGATTTTAGCCTTATACTTTCCGTATAGTTCAAGATCGTCCGCCTCAAGTCCAAGCTTCTTCGCGACCTCCGTAATGGGCTCCATTACGGCTTCCTGTGCAATCTCAATATCTGTTTTCATTCCATTTCTCCCTCAATTTGGTTTTCAATCCTTGTAAACGATCTAACTTTCAATCATAAGGTCTGTAGCAATCCTTGTAAATGATCTAACCTTCAATCATAAGGTCTGTAGCAATTGTTCAAATTCATCCATGGTCATAAGGACTTTACGCGGCTTAGTACCTTCCGGCTCACCAACGACGCCATATTCGCAAAGCTGGTCCATGATGCGTGCCGCTCTGTTAAAGCCGATCTTAAGGAGTCTTTGCAGGCTACCCACGGAAGCCTTATTTTTATCCATGTTTTCAATGACAAATCTTCCTGCTTCTTCAAAGTACTCATCGAGTCCCGAACCGCCGCCGGAGGAACCGCCGGAGGACGAATTGCCGGAGCTTCCCATGTTCTTGATCTTCTCTTCGATCTCTTCCGCATAGGTATTTCCGATCATTTGATTCTTCAGGAAATCAACTACGTCACTGACTTCTTTGTCAGAAACAAATGCGCCCTGGATTCTTGCCGGCTTGGAATATCCCTGCGGATAAAACAGCATGTCGCCCTTACCGAGAAGCTTCTCTGCGCCAACCATGTCGAGAATGGTTCTGGAATCTACGCCACTGGATACCGCAAAAGCAACGCGGCTCGGCATGTTAGCCTTGATCAGACCCGTGATGACGTCCACGCTGGGTCTCTGGGTAGCAATGATCAAATGAATGCCGCAGGCTCTTGCCAGCTGTGCCAGACGACAGATGGATTCCTCAACCTCGCCGGGGCTTACCATCATCAGATCGGCAAGCTCATCCACGATAATGACGATCTGGGGAAGCTTGGCGGGAACGTTCTCTTCGCCGGCGTCTCTCATGCTCTCCAGCTTTTTATTGTATCCCTTCAGGTCACGTACGTTAAAGTCCGCAAACTTTCTGTAACGGTCCTCCATCTCGGACACTGCCCAGTGCAGAGCGGCGGATGCCTTCTTGGGATCCGTCACGACCGGGATCAGCAGATGAGGTATGCCATTGTAAACGGAAAGCTCTACCACCTTCGGGTCTACCATGATCAGCTTCACTTCATCCGGACGCGCCTTATAGAGAATGCTCATGATCAGGGTATTGATGCAAACGGATTTACCGGAACCCGTGGAACCGGCGATCAGCATGTGGGGCATTTTAGCAATGTCCGCAACCACCGTCTGTCCCGCAATGTCCTTACCTACGGCAAAAGCCAGTTTGGAATCAAATTCCTGAAACTGCTTACTCTCTAGGAGGTCACGCAGCGCAACCATCATGTTCTCCTTGTTGGGAACCTCAATGCCGATGGCTGCTTTCCCGGGGATGGGTGCCTCGATCCTGATGTCCGTAGCGGCAAGATTCAGCTTAATGTCGTCCGCGAGGCCAACAATCTTACTTACCTTTACGCCCTGCTCAGGCTGAAGCTCATATCTGGTAACGCTGGGGCCCTGGCTGATGTCCGTGATGGTGACGTTTACGCCAAAGGTGTGAAGCGTATCCCGAAGCCGCAGTGCCGTTTCCTTCAGCTCTGCGCTATTATCATTTACGTTGGCAGCACCCTTCTGCAATTTGGAAAGAGGCGGAAATACGTAGGTTTTGGGAACCTTTTTCACAGTCTGCATTTCCTTTGCCACTCCCTGCTCGGAATTCTCACCTGCAGCAGGAGCTTTCCTTACGGGGGCGGGATTCTGGTATCCGGCAGCGCCGTGTCCTGCACCGTCTCCCTGACCGCCGCTGTGTACCTGGATCTTTTCCGCCTCCCTGGGAAGCAGCATGCCTTCTTCTCTCTCTTTTTGGAACTTTTCCCGGCCCTGCTCGGCGTTTCTTGCGATCCTGTCACGCTCAAGCTGCTTTTCCATGCGGGCACGGGCCTGTGCCACTTCCGTATCTACCGCAGCCACTGCAGCTGCCGCGGATACGGGTCCCTGTGAGACAGTAGCGGAAACGGTTTTTCTCGGCATCTCCGGCTGAGGCGCCGGTGCAGGTGACGGCGTGGAATTTGACTGTCTTGCAAAGGTATTAGGCTCCGGGATGTCCTCATAGGACTGCTCCGGTCGGATCTCATGAACGTTGCCGCTTTGCTTTTTCCCTGCCGCCATTTTACTTACGGGCATGGAAGAAAGGTCATCAAAGCCCTCGTCACCTTCCTCAAGATACGTGATCTCATGTACGTCGTTCTTCTTTTGTCCCAAATGCCGTGCAGCATCCTTATCCGCCTTCAGTGAGGTATCCTTGCTGACGCCGGATACCTTTTTATCCATGCGCAGGATCTTTTCATTCTCCCGCTCTTCCACTTTTCTTCTTCGTTCCTCTTCCCTGGAAAGCTCGCGCTGGCGTCTTTCCTCCATGCGGAGCCTGCGTTCCTCCTCCTTGGATTCCCGCAAGGATTCCTGTTCACCCCGACGCTCCATGGCGATTTCTTTGCGGATCTCCGCATTTTCCAGGAATCTCTCCCCTCGGTCCTTCACGGTATCAAGAAGGGAGTGCTCCGTCAAAAGGATGACGGAAATAATGCTAAACAGGATGACAATGAGCACCGTGCCAACTTTTTCAAAACTGTGGATCAAGAAATAACCAAGGCTGCCGGCAAGGATCCCTCCCCCGTTTTTATGTTCCCTGCATAGATTAAACAACGTTGACAAAGAATATTTTTCCATGCCTGCGCAATGTCCGGCAAACAGTTCACAGATAACTCCAACCATGAGAAACAGTACGCCGGCCGCGATCATTTTGCGAATGGCCGTCGGGCTTCCCTGATTGGCAAACCAGAAGGCAAGCCCAAGGAAGCAAAGAACGGGCGCTACGTACGCCGTAAAACCAAAAAGTCCAAACATTACGCCACTGATCCCATTGCCCACGGTACCGATCAAACCAAAATTACAGAAAAACAAGAACACCATTGCAACAAATAAAACGATCAGGCTGATCTCATGATAAAGCTCTCTGTCCTTGGCTGCCTGTTCATAATCTATTTTTCTTTTCGGTGCGGAGGCGCTGCTCCGCGTCGTTGTTCTTTTTGAAGTATTTCTGGTCTGAGAGCTCTTTCTCCCAGTTGATTTTTTTCCAGAAGTTGATGCCATTCCCCTAACCTCTTATCATTCTTTTTCACAACAAAATGCCTGCCCTTAGGGGCAAGCCACGTTGACACAAAGGTATTATACCATTTTCCCTTATCTTTGTCACTTCTTTTTTGCTCTTGCCTCAAATTCTTAAAGTAAGCATTTTGTGCCACGGCAAAATTAAAACAGCCCGGATTTCTCCGGGCCGTTCCATGCCTTCAACCTTCAAAGCATATGCTTTCAAGCATCAAAATTATATTTTTTTTGATCCAGCCTCTTCTCAAATTCCTCTACCGGAAGTGGTCTGTCAAAGTAAAAACCCTGTGCAAGGTCACAGTGATTTTCCCTTAATGCATATACCTGCTGCATTGTCTCCACGCCTTCCGCGATGCAATCCAGCCCCAGTTGCCGTATCAGCGTGACTACGTTTCGGAACATGATGCGCTGTACGCTGCCTTCCCCGTCCTCCTCTTCCGGCAAAAAACCCTTATCTACCTTGATCACGTTCCAAGGAATGTCTTTAAGAAGATTTAAGGATGACAAACCCACCCCGAAATCGTCCACTGCCGTGTGAAAACCCGCTTCCCGCAACATGGCCACGATCTCTCTTAAGTCGTAAAACTCAATGTCCGTAGTGGTCTCCGTCAGTTCAATTTCAATATACTCATGCGGCACCGCGTAACGGTCTGCGATCTCCTCAATGATGCTGGCAAGCTTTGCGTTCATCACGTTCTTTCGGGAAAAATTCACCGAAATGCAGACAACCTTCCTGCCTTCATCCAGCCACCTGCGGATGTCCCTGCATACCGTTTCCAGCATGTAAAGATCCAACCTGCATATATCATTTGTCTCTTCCAGCGTAGGGATAAAGTCTCCGGGAGAGATCAAGTTCCCCTCATGAAACCACCTGCAGAGCGCCTCAGCGCCATCCAGTTCACCCGTAAACACGTTCACCTTCGGCTGATAATATGCCCGAAACTCTTTTGCCGCCAAAGCATCGGGGAACAATTGCTGAATCCGCATGCTTCTGGCCTTTATCGATACAACGGAATCATCAAAAAAGACGATCCTGTCCTTGCCGCCGCCCCGAGCATAGTTATAGGCACTGATGATCCTTCCAAGCACGTCGCCGGGAGACGCGATCTCGTAATCCTCGGAAATCACAAAAACACCTGCACTGGTCTGAATATTCACGTAACTTTCATCCCCCGTGGGAATTTTGGCTC
Source organism: uncultured Lachnospiraceae bacterium (assembly GCA_900320485.1). Lineage (GTDB taxonomy): Bacteria > Bacillota > Clostridia > Lachnospirales > Lachnospiraceae > Acetatifactor. The sequence continues at coordinate 6,637 of ONSO01000107.1, forward strand.
CCGAAAGATAATCTATAATTTTCTCAAGTTTTTTTCCTTCGCAGATTCCAATAAAATTATCTCCGCCCAATCTGCATAAAAAACCATTCTCGTCGCATAATTCCTTTACGTCGGAATAATGCTTCCGGATGATGGCATCTCCGGCTTCTCTTCCAACCTCTTGATTGATCAGCGCAAAGTGACGCAGATTATATCTGAAAGCCGCTTTCCCATATAGCTTCCCCGATTCGATCATCCGCATCAGATAACTATTTAGATATCTCAGGTTTGGATATCCCGCTTCGTCAAAAAAGGCCAGCTCCCGTGCGACGTCCCCTAAACGGTTCCTGCTGACAAATTTTAGGGTTGTCCTCATGACGAGTTCTACTTTCCACTTTTCGTCATCCGTAAGCGGTTCTTCCTCCGGCGCCATGTACACCGTCATTGTCGCTATGGACGACACGTTTGTAACTACTCTGATGGAACTGACAACGTTGCCTTCCTTACCCGTATCATAATGGCAAAGAGTTTCTCCTCCGCCTGCCTTTTCCTCCGAAGGATTACGGTAGATCCGGGTTACGCCCTTTGACAACCGGAACATGGAGGCTATGTCACAAAGCAGGCGTCCGATCTTCGGCACGTCAATTTTTTCAAGGTCTGTCATTGCAGAGACAAGTTGAACGTAAAGCTCATAAAACCTGCGTTCATCATCCATGGCAAGCCCTCCCATTCTTCTTAGTCTTCAAAAGTTCTTTAAGACTATTATACCAATTCAGGAAAGGCTCTGTCAATTAATACCTTGCAACCGCGTGGCATTAATCATAGTCGTAATCGTCATCGTCTGAAACCTCATAATCGTACTCCATGACGGAAGTGACGTGTTTCTTTGGAAGAGGCAGGGGATTATGCAGTTTTTCCACCGGCTTTTCCTCCGCTGCAACTTTTACCGGCTCCTGATCCGCTGGCTTTTCCTCCGCCGCAGGCACGGGATTTTGCATCTTCATAAGGTTATCTGCCGGTTCACCGGTCAGTTCTGCTTTTTCCAACTTCTCATCCTTTGCTGACTCCTGCACGTTCTGGGAAGATCTCTCCGGTCTCGGTGAATGATAAGCGGAGTGCTGCGTGGGCTTCACGCCATCCGTCCAAACAACGTGATCCCCGGACAGAGACGCTAAGGCTCGCATTACCTTATCCACCTCCTCCTGGCGGCGTGCTTTCTTTTCTGCTTGCTTTTGAAGATATTTCGAAATTAGATTTCCGCTCCCGGCCTTTTCTTCCGGCTCGGTCTTTTCTTCCGTCCCGGTATTTTCCTTTAACTCGATATTCTTATCTGCTTCTTCCGCTACGGCGCCCGTTCCGAAAAAGCTTCTCACGGTGATTCCGCACAAGGTGAACAAACTAAGCATAAAAATACAGCCGGCCGCGGAATCAAAAGGAATTGGCAAGGGATATTCCAGAGGTTCTCCAAAAGAGCCATGGGTAAAGAGCCTTACCACGTGCACGTTCTCAAAAGCCATGCTTCCAAGGGAAATCAGGGCAGTCAACGTCCACGCGCTGATTCCCTCCCGTGATTTATCAAAGAAAAATCCAAAGATTCCCAAAACCAACAGCACTGTCAACAGAATGGACGTTTTAGATCCCGAAAAACCAGGGAACCAGTTTTCCAAAAACGCATTCCAGTTAAGATCGATCCATGCGGAAGGACAAGCCTGATCCCACCAAAGATTGAGAGCATTCCCGATGCCTTCGCCCGCCGAAAGACTTTTTAGGAAAAGACATGCCATCCAGCCGATGATCGCACAGGCAAAAAGGATTCCCAGGCCTGCATACCATTTTCTCTTTTTCCCAGGTTTGCTCCCATCTACCGCCAATTCTTTCTTTCCGTCCGCCTGCCCATCATAATGCCAAACGGAAACGCCAAAGATAAGAAGCGTAAAACCGATCAGATCCCCGTAGACGGCAATTCCGATCCACGCTCCGGCAAGAGCGGCAAGGATCAGGCTTTCTCCCCCGC
>ONSO01000195.1 GCA_900320485.1 uncultured Lachnospiraceae bacterium
TCCAAAAGCGTTTCGATCTGCTTTTGCCTTGAATAGATCACCTCGGTGATCCGTTCGTAAATCTTTTCCTCTGCGTCAAGCCGGGCTTTCTTCTCCTTCAGCTCATTTTCCACCCGGATCAGGTCATTTTCCTCGCTCAACTGTTCATTGGCAGATTTCAGGCGCCTGTTTTCCTTATGAAGCTCACCCTCGTTCTCCGTCCAGAAGGCATAACCCGCTTTCAGGGCCATGCCGGAAAGCTTTAGATCCTCGCTGAGATAAATAGGTGCCTTTAGCGATTCGCGAAGCTTTTCTTTGCCCGCCTTGATCGGGAGGGCGCTGTGATATACAGGGGAAAAATCTCTGTTCGTGATCTCTGCAGGCAAAGTAAGCCTTTCAAAAAAACCGACGTAATTCTCATTGCGTGGGATCAGATGATTTTGAATGCAGATTTCGAAAATTGCCAGCATGCTAAAGCACCTTATTTCCGTGGTGCCATACATATACGGAAGATGAAAACGTTCTATCACAAATATTTTCCATAACTCAAGGATGAGCCAGAGTGCCGTCACAAAAAGCACGCTGCCCATAACGCCGCCTGCCTGCTTTCTTGTCACCCGGAGTAAGACCATGATGCCCAAAGCCGCCATGAATCCCATCCATGCAAACAGTAAATAAAAGGTGATTCCCCAGGTATACAATCCGCCATTTAAGTCAAACTCGGAGATCGGGACCTTGGGAATATAGATCAGATGGTGAAAATCATTCGTCAGTCCAAGAATACAGAGGGCAGTCGCCGGAATCAAAAGAAGAAGCTCCTTCCGCCTTCCGCCCTCTGCTCCCCGCCGTATGCAGAGGGCGGTCATAAGAAACAAGGTCGGGATCAGCAGCGTATACACCCAGTAGGCATAAGCCGCGTATCTGCTGGGCAACGTTTGCTCCAGCACGGCGCGGTATCGAAAGACCCGAAGAAAAAGTGCAAGAAGCATCAGGGCGGCTGCCGCAAGAACATACCTTCTGGCATGCGTCGGAAGCAGCCGCACCCGCACGGATTGCATCCAGGACAAAAGCAACCCCGCGTAGATGGTAAAGTTTAAGGAAAACAAGAAAGAATTCAGCCAGCTGACGCTTGTCCGGTTCAACAGATAGCATATGCCTGCCAGCAAAAAGAAACCTATAAACAGCCGCGTGCTTTTATTATTCTTTATCCCCATCCTCATGCTCAATAGTTAAAATACTCTCTTGCCGCCTGATTGTAAAGATACAGTGCCTTACCCATGTTCCGTGCATTCGCTCCGCCCTTGTTTACTGCGGAATTTGCCCAGGTCAGCGCGCTTCCCGTCCAGGTATAGCTCTTGCCGCCCTTGCTGATGGTGAACTTGTGCGTATCGCCAAGCTGCTTTGACGAAATGTTTTCCACCGCAAGGAAATAATCGCTTCCCACGTGCTGCAGCTTCGCAAGCTTTTCGTCGATCCAGTATTCGTAAGAATAAGGATCCTCACCCGTCTCAAACTTCCAGTTCACCCTGAGTGTCGTCTCCTCTTCAAGGATCAATACCACGCCCTGAGGCTTACTGCTTACCAGACCTGCCGGGCATTCGCCGGAGATCACCTCCGCATAATTCGCAAGGTCCTCGGATAAGTCTGCATTAAATTCAGCGTCCGGAACAAGTCCGTCAGCGCGGTAGTTAAAATAGATCATTGCCATCTCATTATATGCCTTAAGGCGTTTGGCCAGCTTTGCCATCTTTGCATCGGAACTGCTTGTACTTGCAAGCTCGCAGTACTCTGCCACGGAAAATGCATAACCTGTCTCAGGCACCGGCTCACCTTTTCTCGTCAGAGATACCTTTGTACCGTTGGAAAGATACAGGTTTAGAGTTACCTTGTCTTGCATCTGCTTGGATACCACGTAGTAAGAGAACTGCCGACGGTCCAGATTTCCCCTGGGACTGTAAGGAGCATTCTTTACAAGCTGCGTCTCCGTTACGTCACCGTCTTTCGTACTAAGTGTCAGCGTTGCATAGGCGCCGTCATCAGCCAGCACGTAGTCAGGCAAGGTTACGTAAAAAAGAAGTCCAACCTTACCATCCAGATTTGTAGATACGGCGTCAACGTCCGCAGGCTTTCTTGCTTCCCGCACCGTAACCTCCTCCGTCGACAGAACATACTTTCCGATAAGGATCTTGGCATATACTTTTTTACCTACCATGGAGGCATCAAGCTTCACCTTGCCGCCCGAAACCTGAGAAGCAGGAATGGAATCCTGACCCGCATACCAGATGATCGTTTCGCCAAGCTCCAGGTAATACTCCATCAGCTCGTCATCACTCTCGATGATGCGTTCCATCTGGTCTACGTCCATTTCAACGAAACTTCCCGCATAAGGATCTCCAAGCAGCGAAATCTTCTCCGTCACGGTGTTGTTCCCGCTGGTTGTCTGCGTATTGTTTCCGCTGGTCGTCTGCGTATTGTTCCCGCTCGTTGTCTGCGTGTTGTTCCCGCTGGTCGTCTGCGTATTGTTTCCGCTCGTTGTCTGCGTATTGTTTCCGCTCGTTGTCTGCGTATTGTTTCCGCTCGTCGTCTGCGTGTTGTTCCCGCTCGCGGTATATGTGTTGTTCCCGCTTATCGGATGCACTATGTTTCCGCCGGGTACGTACGTGTTGTTCCCGCTGGACGAATATGCGTTATTTCCGCTTGCCGTAAATAAGCCGGCTGCATGAACCTTCATCATAAAATCCGAATTCCCAAGGGCCACCACAAACGCAAGTACAATGATGCCAAAACACAAACAACTAAAAATCTTTTTTGTCTTCATTTCTTCCCCCTCTTTCCTGCTTTGATTTTTTTAACTGCGTGCCCTTCGGCACGTTCCTTAGTTATATTTTTTCTCCCGTCCACGATGCCTAATATCATAAGCATCGCGGGCGTAGAAATGACCTGTTGAAACGAAAAGAACTGATTTCCCAAATAACTCGCTAAAATCATAATGCCTAAAACGGTCTTCGGTTGCCGCCGTTTATCCGCTGCCAGCTTTACCGCCACGCAGGCGTAAATCCCATAATACGTAACCGCGCCGAGAATCCCTTCATTGATCAGCATTGTAAGGAACTCATTATGTGCATTGGCATAAATGGCACCTTCCCATTGTCCTTCCGCCGCAAGCCTGACCTTCATGCTTTCCAAAAGGATCGCGTAACAATCCGGTCCGGCGCCAAACAATTTTTGTGAAATCCCCATTTTTCCAAAGCATCGAATGGTTTCCTTCCATACGCCGCCACGCAAGCTCCCCCAGGAATCGCCAAATCTTAAGATGTCACGATTTCCAAAAAGTGCCCAAACGGCGTCTGAAAACTGACACGCCACAAATATGCCCGCTCCCGTCAGCAAGGCCAGCATCATTCCAAGGCGGATCGGTTTCTTAAACCTGCAGACTTCCCCGTCTTTTTTTGCCAATCTCCCGGCGCCATACCGGAGGATCATGCAAAGAGCCAGCGGGATCAGCCATAACGGGGAATAATACTTTCCCATAATATCTGCATCCACGGGCGTGATCAGATCGATCTTCAAGATGGAATAAACGCTCCAAAAAAGAGGGATCAGCGTCAGGAGCTCTAACGTCCGGAGCAGTCTGTCCCAGCGCTCTGCCGAGATCCACAGCAGTACCGCCATGATCAGAATAAGGTCTAAGATCCCGGCCTCACTCCCCTGTAGTAAAATCCCGGCAATGGCGATCCAGGCGCAGGCGTATCCCCAAATTCTAAACCTGCTTTCCATGGTCCATGCCGCCCATATAAGGAGCGGCACGCCGATCGCCATAAAACAGCATGTCCAGTTTATGTTTCCAATGGTTGCGATCAGATTTCTGCGGTTCCATTCAAACCAATCCATTCCGCCATATACGTTTAACGGATCCGCGCCGCGCCTGTTAACCACGGTCAAAGCGCATACTGCCACCGAACTTACTCCTAAAAAGCTCAGGCTCCACCGGTCATCCTCCAGCCAGTTTTTCATGACAAAAAAGCCAAAAATCGTCATCAGCTGCATTATCCCGCCCGCGTGCCAATCCGCATAGCCCCAAACGGCCACGTGTGTGTCCATGCTAAATAAGATGCTGACCAGCGTAACAAGCGCATAAAAAAGGGCCATGATCTCAGCATAGGATCTCTCCTTCTTCAGATCTGCCTTCCCGCTTACCATGCCGAAAAGCAGCATAATAAAGCTCAAGCCGATCATAAGGACCGTCCCCTTAAAATATAGCTCATGCTTGGCATCACCGATCATCACAAATCCGTTTTTCATATACAAGGGAAGAGCCAAAAACACAAGAAACGAATACGCCAAGGCCAATGCTTTACGTTTATCCCAAACCTTTCCGCATAAATTTCTCATATCCTTGTCCTTTGTCCCACGATTCAGCCCTTTTTTGAGCCATGCCTATTTTCATTATACAAAAAATTTCCAGTGGTGCAATAGTCAAAATTGCTTTCTCCCATACAGACCACCCTTGTCTCCAATTAACCCAATCGCTAAAATCAACCATAAGAACCCCTTAACTTAAGACTTAATTAAGTTAAGGGGTTCTTATACCGTATGGCATCTTTGAAGATTTACGTAATTTTGCCTTAATAGTTAAAATAATCCCTTGCCGCCTGATTGTACAGGTACAGCGCCTTGCCAATGTTCTTTGCATTCGCTCCGCCCTTGTTTACCGCCACGTTGGCCCAGGTCAG
>ONSO01000269.1 GCA_900320485.1 uncultured Lachnospiraceae bacterium
GATCTCGCCATCCGTCTCCATCAAATGATTATTCTGATCCATCTTTTTCGTTTCCACCTTTTTTAGGCCCCGCGGGGTTACAGCACGTCGGCAAAATGAACCTTCAGGCGCTTAAATACAAGCGTTCCCATGCCAAATACCACCACGGTAAACATCCAGAAATAGACCGTGGAGAAGAAGTCCTGAAAAAACCATTCCCGCTTATAAAGGGCGCTCCGGTAACCGTTCACCACATAAGTGAGCGGGTTGAGCTTTATGATCTTCTGCCATTTCTCCGGCAGGGAATTCATGTCCCAAAGAATGGGCGTCGCCCACATGCCGATCTGGAGAAGAATACTGATGATCTGTGACAGATCCTTGAAAAATACCACGATGGAACAGGTGGTATAGCAGATGGCCAGCACCAAAAGGAAAAGACAGGCGCTGTAATAGAAGATCTGAATGGTATAGATCGTAGGATAATACCCGAAAGTGGCCGCGATCACAAGCATTACCAAAATGAAAAAGCCATGGATGAACGTGGCCGCAATGATCTTAATGATGGGAAGAATGCTGATCTTAAAGACCACCTTCTTCACCAGGTAATCATACTCTCTCAAGGCATTGGTCCCGTTGTTCAAAGCCTCGCTAAAGAAAAACCAGGGCACCAGCCCTGCAGTTAAAAACAACACGTAAGGAGCCTCATTCGTCCTGCCGGCATCCTTCATGATGATCTCAAAAACAACGTAGTACATGGCCACCGTCACAACGGGCTGGACCATGGCCCAAACGGCGCCGAGATAGGAACCGGCATAGCGTTTCTTAAAGTCATTCTTTGCCAGCTTCCAGATCAGGCGTCTGCTCGTAAAAAGCTCTCCTGCCAGTCCGGTCACGCGGTCATGCAAAACCGCGAAGCCGATGCAGGCCGCCGCAATGATGATACAGGACAGAACCTTTTTCAGCAGTTCCTCCTTTGGATCCGCGGCAGGTCCCAGATTCCGGTGAAAAATGATCACCAGACAAAGGATCAAGCCAAGGATGGAAAAAACGGCGATCCCGCCTTTCTTGCCTAGCTTCATTTTCCCTTAATACCCTTCCCGCAGCGCCCCGCCTTTAAAAGTGCGTGGCCTGCGCCTTCTCTTAGTCTTCGATGCCCCGTGCCTTTTTATACTCGCGAATGCCGCCCCAGTTTGCGTCTCTCTCCAGGAGAAGGACTTCCATGTCCTCGGGAATGGGCCATTCCACGCCGACGTCCGGATCATTGTAAACTAAACCACCCTCATCGCCGGGATGATAGAAATCAGAGCATTTATAACAGAATTCCGCATAGTCGGACAGCACAAGATATCCGTGGGCAAATCCCTTCGGAATGAAAAACTGCTTTTTGTTCTCCTCGGAAAGAACCACGCCAAACCATTTTCCAAAGGTCTTCGAACCCTCGCGCAGATCCACCGCCACGTCAAATACCTCGCCCCTGATCACGCGAACCAACTTGTCCTGGGGGTAATTGATCTGAAAGTGCAGTCCCCTTAGAACGCCTCTCTTGGATGCGGACTGATTGTCCTGAACAAATACCTCGGGAATCCCCGCCGCCTTAAAATCATTGTACTGATAAGTCTCCATAAAATACCCGCGCGCATCTCCGTGCACCGTGGGAGTGATCACCTTTAATCCTTCAATTTCGCAGGTTTCCACGGAAATCTGTCCCATGACCATTAACCTCTCTTCCCTCTGTATCCGTTATTTACAGTCCGTTCGCAACTTCTACCAGATATTTACCGTAATTTGTCTTCATTAGCGGCTCTGCCAGCTTTAAGAGCTGATCCCTGTCGATGAAACCGCGCTTAAATGCGATCTCCTCAATGCAGGAAATGTACAGGCCCTGGCGCTTTTGAAAGGCTGCCACAAAGTCAGAGGCATCCAAAAGTGCGTCATGATTTCCCGTATCCAGCCACGCAAAACCGCGCCCCAGCGTCTCCACCCGGAGGGTTCCCCTCTGGAGATATTCGTTGTTTACGCTGGTGATCTCAATCTCACCCCTGGCGGAGGGCTTTACGTTCTTTGCGATCTCCACCACGTCATTGTCATAAAAATACAGTCCCGGAACGGCGTAATTGCTCTTGGGATTTGCAGGTTTTTCCTCGATGGAAAGAGCTTTTCCGTTCTCATCAAATTCCACGACGCCGTACTCTCTGGGATCTCTTACGTAATATCCGAAAATGGTGGCGCCGCTTTCTCTTGAGGCCACTTCCCTGAGCACCCTGGAAAAGCTCTGTCCGTAGAAAATGTTATCTCCAAGGACGAGGGCCACCCTGTCGCTGCCGATAAACTTCTCTCCGATGATGAAGGCATCCGCAAGACCTCTGGGGTACTCCTGCACCGCATAAGACAGTTCCATCCCCAGCTGGCTGCCGTCGCCCAAAAGCTCCCGGAATACGGGAAGATCCCGGGGCGTTGAAATGATCAAGATCTCACGGATCCCCGCCAGCATTAAGGTAGACAGGGGATAATAGATCATGGGCTTGTCATATACCGGCATGATCTGCTTGGAGATCGCCTTTGTAAGAGGGTAAAGTCTGGTGCCGGACCCGCCGGCAAGAATAATGCCTTTCATATAATCT
>ONSO01000214.1:0-3367 GCA_900320485.1 uncultured Lachnospiraceae bacterium
CGCGGACCTCCCCGTCCTCCCGGATCACCGGCAGCAGCGGAAACAGCCGGCAGGCGAGCGGCCGTTCGTCCCGGTCGCAGTGTCCCGGGCACACGGCCATCGGGCCCATCGCGGTTTCCCGGATCGTCCAGCCTTCCTTCCCGCGGTAGGCTTCCTCCTCGCCCGGAAATAAAAGCATGCCCGTCTCCTCGTTTTCGGGAGACCGGCAGCATGCGGCACCGCAGACGCGCCCGCAGTCACGTTTCAGGGGCGTCACGCTCTTCAGTTTTTCCCGGGCGGCCAGGAGTACAGGGTTCATGCGTTTTGCTCCTCCAGCTGCCGCAGCCGTTTCCGGCCGGCGAAATGGTAGCAGGCGTAATGGATCGCAAAGGTCACAAACCAGGATACGGGATAGGAGAGGTACAGGACCGGCAGCGTATGATTCTGCGCGAACACCGTCAGGATCCAGACGATCCGCAGCAGGCACGCTCCGGTCAGGGAAACGATCATCGGCATCACCGAGTAGCCGATGCCGCGCAGCTGGCCGACCATCACGTCCATCAGTCCGCAGAGGAAATAGGTCGGCATGATGATGTCTATCCGGATCAGGCCGTTCCGAATCACCTCCGGTTCCGGGTTGTACAGGCTCATCAGCTGCGGGCCGAACAGGCGGAACAGCAATCCCATCCCCAGGCCGATCACCGTCACACAGCCCAGGCAGCACCACAGGGTTTTTCTCACCCGGTCGGCCTTGCCCGCGCCATAGTTCTGGCTGGCAAAGGTCATTGCCGCCTGGTATTGGGCGTTCATCGATGTATAGACGAAGCTTTCCAGGCTGGATGCCACGCCGTTCCCGGCGACCACAAGGGACCCGAAGGAATTGACCGAGGACTGGATCAGCACGTTGGACACGGAAAACAATGCTCCCTGAAGTCCTGCGGGGATACCGATCTGGATCATTTTAACAAGCTTATCCTTCTCAATGCGAAGAAGCCGGAGCTTAAGCTGATAATCAGATGGCGTTTTTGCAAGGCATCTTAATACAAGAAATGCAGAAAGGCCTTGTGAGATAACGGTTGCCAGTGCCACTCCACCTACGCTCATGTGAAAGAACACTACAAATATCAGGTTCAGTACAACGTTCACAACGCCTGCCGCGAACAAATAGTACAGCGGCCGTTTGGTATCTCCCACCGCACGCAAAATGGCACTGCCAAAGTTATAAGCCATCATTACCGGCATGCCGGCAAAATAAATGCGAATATACAATATGGACATGCCGATCACGTCCTCCGGCACTCCCATTAACGTCAGGGCCGGCTTTGCCATGAAAAATCCCACAAAAACCAAAAGAACGCCGCTGATCAGGGACGTAAGCACGGAAGTATGCACCATGGCGCTTAATTCGTTTTTCTGGCCTGCTCCGTAGAATCTCGCCACAAGAACGTTAGTACCAACGGACAGTCCGATAAATACGTTGACCAGAAGGTTGATCAGGGAACTGGTGGAGCCCACGGCTGCCAGAGCCTCATCTCCCGCAAATTGTCCTACCACAATGATGTCTGCAGCGTTAAACAGAAGCTGCAACACGCCTGAAAGCATCAGCGGAACGTAAAACACTATGATCTTCCCTAATAAGGGACCGTTACACATGTCAATCTCATACGATTTTGACTTCTTTTCCAATGGATCACCTTCATTCTGAAAAAGAAATGCTTAGCAGTTTCCATTCCTGAAAAGCCTGCTAAGCATTCGGGGTTCTTATTTGTTATTGATGTAGTTTACCAGGCCTTCCGCAGCAATGATCTTCTGCATGAATTCCGGAAATGCCTGACCCTGGAAGGTCGTTCCCTTGGTCAGGTTTGTGATCACGCCGGTGTCAAAATTAACCTCGACCTGATCACCCTCATCAATACCCTTAGCAGCTTCAGGGCATTCCACAATGGGAAGTCCAATGTTAATGGCGTTGCGATAAAAGATCCTCGCAAAGGTTTCGGCGATAACGCAGCTTACGCCTGCCGCCTTAATGGAAATGGGGGCATGCTCTCTGGAAGAACCGCAGCCGAAATTTTTCGTGGCAACAATGATGTCACCCTTCTTTACTTTTTTAACAAAATCCTTATCAATGTCTTCCATGCAGTGCGTTGCAAGCTCTGCGGGGTCGGAAGAATTCAAATATCTTGCAGGAATGATCACGTCGGTGTCAATGTTGTCACCAAACTTAAAAACGGTACCTACTGCATTTTTCATGGCCTATCTATCCTTTCTGCTTCACTTTATCAAGAAATTACAGCTCACAAGGGCAGGAAATCTTTCCGGTTACGGCGCTTGCGGCTGCCACTGCAGGGCTTGCAAGGTAAATCTCGGAGGTTACGTGGCCCATTCTTCCAACGAAATTACGGTTTGTGGTGGACACGCATCTCTCGCCCTCAGCAAGAACGCCCATGTATCCGCCAAGGCAGGGGCCACAGGTAGGCGTACTTACGACCGCACCAGCCTCGAGGAAGATCTTTAAGAGCCCCTCTTCCATGGCCTGCATATAGATGCTCTGAGTCGCGGGAATGACAATGCAACGGAGTCCCTTCTTTACGTGACGGCCTTTCAAAACCTCTGCTGCAACGCGAAGGTCATCCATTCTGCCGTTGGTACAGGATCCGATCACAACCTGATCTATGCAGATGGGATCCATTTGGTGAATCTCTTCGATGGTATGCGTATTCTCAGGAAGATGAGGGAAGGAAACCGTGGGCTTTAAGGTGCTAAGGTCAATGGTATACGTCTCGTCATATACGGCATCCTCGTCAGCCTCATATACCACGTAATTCCTGGTGGCATGCTCTTTCAGATAGTTCTCCGTCAGGGCATCCACGGGGAAAATCCCATTCTTTCCGCCTGCCTCAATGGCCATGTTGGCAATGGTGAAACGATCATCCATGGAAAGGTTTGCAATGCCGTCCCCCACAAACTCCATGGATTTATAAAGAGCTCCGTCAACGCCGATCATGCCAATGATATGCAGGATCACGTCCTTGCCGCTCACCCATTTGGAAGGCTTTCCGGTCAGGACAAATTTAATGGCGGAAGGAACCTTGAACCAAGCCTTGCCCGTAGCCATGCCTGCAGCCATGTCCGTGCTGCCGACGCCGGTAGAAAATGCTCCAAGGGCGCCATAGGTACAGGTATGAGAATCCGCGCCAATGATCACGTCTCCGGGAACCGTCAATCCTTTCTCGGGAAGCAGTGCATGCTCAATTCCCATCTCTCCGACTTCGAAATAATTGGTAATCTCATTTCTTCTTGCAAATTCACGGACGCATTTGCAGTGTTCAGCAGATTTAATGTCCTTATTCGGAACGAAATGATCCGGAACGAGTGCGATCTTCGTATT
>ONSO01000214.1:3471-9342 GCA_900320485.1 uncultured Lachnospiraceae bacterium
TCCTTAATGGCAACGGGACTGGTAATGTCATTTCCGAGCACCAGGTCAAGATTTGCCTCGATCAACTGTCCGGCAACTACTTTGTCCAATCCTGCGGCATGCGCCAGGATCTTCTGTGTCATTGTCATACCCATGGCTGTTCCTCCAACTTCTTAAGAATAAAATTTTTATTCGATATCTATGATATACTAGCACAAAACGTGAAAAAAGAAAATAGTCATATTTAACAAGTACCAAAATAAATCATCATATCGAAATGATTCTTTTGGATTTCTCCGCAATATGGACTGCGACATATGTCACCATCAACAGCAAACCCGTTAAAATACTGATGCCTTCCGCTAAGTGCCAATACCACGTGCCTGCAAATTCCACAAAAAGCGTTCCCTGAAAATCTTTGGGCAAAAAAACACGTACGTCATAATTCTCCCCCGGCCCCACTTCAAGTTTTGCACCGGTATTTTTGTCATATGCCCTATATCCCTTATAATACAGCATCGGAAAATCGACGTATCCATTTTTTCCATCTTGCGCGGACGCCGATATCTTCATCTCTGCCCGTAATCCGTCTTTTTTATAATCCGAATATTGTATTCCTTCGGAAACAATGGGAGAATGATAAGTCATATGACTGATCTCAGAACCTTCCGGAAGATATTCCGCACCCAAAACAGCAGACGTGCCAATACTTTTTCCGTCATATATTCGAAGCTGCCGTTCTTTTGTCATGGCAATGTCACCGGTCTGATAAAACGCAAAAAGCACGGACAGCACGGAAATACCTAACAATACTGTTTTTTTGTTTAACTTTGATATTCCAATACAACTGGCCGTCACTGCAAAAATAGTCACAAGAGCAGTAAATCTTGTCGGAAACTGCAATGGTCCTACAATATGCTTAAGTCCGTGGACGGAAAGGAAATCCCATGGGAAGAGATTGGTACTCATGAAAAGCGATAATCCCAGAAGTACCAGAATTACGATCTCGGCATGCTTCATTTCTTTTTCGCGCTCATCCCACTTCTTCTTCCATAACAGACATACGGAAATTAAAACCCCGGATAACAAGGCAATTCCCATGTTGATCGGCTCGGCCTCCATGAATCCGTTCAACCGATAGTTAGAAGAATTACCTGCAGCCTGTAAAGTATAAAAAATCTGCCACGGGTATACGCCTTTCCCTTGAATGAATTCATATGCATTGCGCTGAAAATAGTAGTTGTCAGAAATCATAAGGTCGATACACGGAATAAGATACCAGGCATTGACAAGAACCGTAGTGATCACCACGAGGTAAAGCTGAATAAAAATCCTTTTTTGAAATGTTTTTTTCCAAAGGATAAGACAGCAAATCACAGTGAAAATACCAACCATTTCACAACTTAGCATATGAGACTGTATTATCCCGGAGAATCCGATCACCGGGATCACAAAATTAAATTGACTCCTGTAGTTTTCATGGTCGTCCGCGTAAATCTTGTAAAATCCATAGATAAGCAATGGAAAGAAAGCCATGGCCACAAATTCTCCTATGGCTGCCCGATTATAACAGTTAAAAATCCTGTAAGGCGCTAACGTGTAAAGAATACAGCCCAACAGGCCGATCCCGTTATCCTTAAACATCTTCCCAAAACAATAATAAGCTATGCAAGCCGTTAAAAAATGAATCGTAATAATAAAAAAACGGAATGCAAAATCAAAAGTAAACCCCATGGCCATCATAAATGCCGGAAGAAACAGAAAGGTATCACAGTAAAAAAAACTATTGGCATATCCGTGGCCGGCCAACCAGTAAGATTGCAGGCGAACCTGCAGCTCTCCGCTTGTAATGGAATGCTTTAACGCTTCCATTCGCATCATGTGAAAGATGAGGTCAGCCCCCCAAATTTGGTAATCAGTCAGGCTTGGCAAAGACGCGATCAACGTTACGCTGGGGATTATCATTCCCGCAGCCTTAGCACTGTCAGGCATGCCGTATTGTTCCTCATATTTTTTCGCAAACAGAAACAGATTAAAGAGCAACATAAGAAAAATAATGACAAATACCCTCTTATAATACACTGCCTTAGTCTTCACGAGGCGAACGGCCGTAAAATCAAGGGATTCTTCCCGCTCCGAAACAATTCTGATGACGGCATCTTGTGCAGAGACGGTAAAATCAAGAATGCAGTAACCTGCTCCCGCGAATACCGGTATTTCGTTAGATAAAACACTTTTATATCCGCCTTCCTCCGTCTCTATTCTCACAACGCCGGGAACTTGGCTTTCTCCGTCATCGGTAAATTGCATCTCGACGCGATAAGTCCCATGACGCAACCGGATTGATTTTGCTTCCGCCTGTTCCATGGAATCCCAAACGTAAAGAGCTTCATTTTTACTCAAAATGGCACCAATGACTGCATGTAAAAGAAACAGAGATTCCATAATAAACAAAGCAATTATGCGTCGGTTTAACGTCAGACGACCTCTCTTTACGTTATCTTTCATTGTTTCTCCCTTGTATCGTAAAGTTTCTTCTTTTTCATGGTAAGCAGCAAATATAGAATTATTACAATGACGGAAAAAAGCGTGATTCCTTCTGAAATCCGCCAAAGAATACTCTCCTTTTCCATGACCCCGTAACCAATCAAAGACACCTCCGTGATCTGTTCATCACGAAGAAATTCTCTCACCGTGAGCAACCTGCCAACCTGAAACTGTACCGTTAGAAAATTCAAAAGACATACCATCCGGCCGGTGATCTTTTTAAGCTGCGAAAGCACTATCCCGGCTGCAACAATAAGCAACAAATCTGCATGTATTGCTAACTTGGCCGGTGTTTGCACCATTGCAAGAAAGTTAGAGAAAAGCATGTTTTTATTTTGTAAAAGATCCCAGGGAAACAGATTGGAACTGAGCAGCATAAAAATTCCTGCCATTAACAAAACCGCGTCTACTTGTTTAGATCTCTTTTCCGTAATAAACGAATGGCACAAATAAAAAACCGTTAAGAATACAGTTATCGGTCCGGGGCCAACGGGCGTCGCCGATGATAAACAATTTTGCCATACGTTTTGCTCGCCACCGCCAAACTCAAATATTTTTACGTATTGACTCAGATAAACTGCATATTCCCTAACGTGTTCCGTCAAAAGCACAGAAACCATTGAAACATCCATCATGCAACGTATGAGCGGAAAAACATACCAAGCATTTAAAGCGATCAGGCAGAGGATAAATCTGCCTATTACGCAGAAAACGGCTTTTTTCAGGTTGCTCCGGAGCGTGATCAAAAAGAAAAGACCAAATACAAGCATAGCTCCCAAAAAGTATACCGGCCAAGCCAAAAGCACCATGCTATATCCAATCGTTAATATTGCAGTCGTTCCCTCATATTTTTTCTGCATAAACAAACGATACGTACCCCATAATGCCAGAGGCAAAAACGCTAAAGCAAAAACTTCATTAAGATTTCCGGACCCATAAATACTATAGACTCTGCATGGACAAGTCAGGTATAAAAAGCTGGCGGCCATGCCTGCGTCCTGATCCTCCAGCATTTTACGGAAAGAAAAATATGTTACCGCCGCCGTCATGACGTTCATCAAAAAAATCGTTATTTTATAGGTACTTTGCAAATTGATTCCAATGCGATAAAGCAGACCGGGAAAAAAATAAAAAACATTTGATAAAAATACGGAGGCAGAATAACCATATATGGTTTTGGATAACGGAAGAATGCGCAAAGGGAAATAGGAAAACATTTGCTCTCCCGTCATTCGTATGCGTGATAATGAAGCTGCCAGATCATCTCCCGCATTCACAAAATCAGTGCAAAGCGGAAGAGATAAAAAAATGGCGGCTGCCAATAAGATCAAACACTGTTTTTTATTGCATTTAACATATTTTTTCGAATTTCACTTCAACGTTACCTTCATAACCTGCAGGCAGAGTTACACTTACTTCAAAGCGTTCGTTGGGAGCTACTTCAAGCGCCCGGCCGGTATTCCCGTCAAAGGCTCTATAGCCCTTATAGTAAAGAAGAGGAAATGAAAGATTTATCTCCGTATTTTCCCGGTTTTGAACTTGGACAAATGCGCCGAGTGGTTTTTTTTCATAATTCTCAATGGTTACGTCTCCGTTTGCAACAGGATCGTGAGGTACAAAAAGGGACGGTTCGGCTCCATAAGGAAGATATTCCGCTCCGGATATATATCCGGTTCCCATTCCCTCACTATTGTAAACCCGTATGCCTCTTCCGTTTTCCATGATATCTTCCAGGAAATAAAGATTACAGGAAATCACCATGACAACGATCAGGCAAGTGTAGATCCTTCTTTTCTCTTTTTCAAAAATTGCAACGTGTTTTGCAACCATTCCGGCCAACGCGCAAAGCATTACGTTACTTATGGTCAGAAAACGGTTGGGAAACTGAATGCTTGACACCAACGTCGCTGCTATTTTGCCGCACGCCTGAATCCTGTCCCAAGGGAACAGTGAAAGACTCATCAACATGGAAAGTATTGCATAAATCGACATGATTTTCGCTGCGATCCACTCTTCGTCACTCAAGCCTTCTTTTTTGCGAAAAAACCATGTGTAAAGAAAATAAATCAAGATCATGGTAAGTACGCCACCGACTCCAACTGCAGAAGTCAGGTACATTCCCGTCTGATCATAAAATACGTTTTTTCCCTGTCTGACAAATAAAGTCAGCAGATGAGCCGGTAAAAGACCATTGCTTTGAATGGTTCTGGCCGATACGTTCTGTATGACAAAGTTACCGTTTAGCATATAATCGAAAAAAGGCACTAAAAACCAAGCGGAAAGAAGTATGGCGATCATGGCTGCCTTAGCAAGCATCCAAAACCGTTTTGGCTCTATAATCTTTTTCCAAAACAATATGCATGTTAGAATGATAAAGAATCCTGCCAATTCTCCTGTCAGCAAATGAGATTGTACCAATAAGGCCAAGCCAATTGCCAAAGGAAGATAAACATATTTTGCGTCACCATATTTTTCTTTCGGTCCACCGTTTTCCGTAAACGTCAGACAACCATAAAAGCCATATAAAATGAGCGGCAGTAGCATGATGCCAAACATTTCTCCCCAAGATTCCGTACAATAGACTTTATAATTCCTATAAATGCTTGTGCAATACAGAAACGTCGAAACAATTCCGGCATGGCGACTTTTCAAAATCCCGAAGAAACCATAATATGCGATGAGTACTGTTGCAACGGAAACCATGAACATAAAGATGCGAAAAGATGACGTGACGTCAAATCCCATAAGCCGTAATATTCCGGCAGGGTACAATAACGTCTCTCCATAGAATATGGGTGAGGCATATCCATATCCCTGTATCCATTCAGGTGAAATTCTGACCGGGAAAACACCATTTTGAAGACTATCCTTGATCCCTTCAACTCGTTCCAGGTGATAGATCAAATCTCCACCTTCCGGCATAAAATCTTCAAACAGCGGATATGCCGTAAAAATTATTGTGATCAGCAGAAAAACGTGGACTAACTTATCCTCTTTCGAGAAGCTCTTTCCACGATATATATAAACAGCGTCAATTAACATGGAAATCAACAGGACAAAAAAAAGGGCCATTCCACGAAAAGCATTCGTTTCAACGATATGAAATCCATTGATTTCCAAATCTCCCGGTCCCTTGTATTGAGCGATGAGTCGAAGGTCATCTGATTTCCTGTAAAGCCACACGTCAAACTGTAATTCATTTAGTCCGTGAAATAATTGTGCGCCGTTCGTTTTCAAGCTCATTTCATCTAATTTTAAGGATTTAATACTACACGTATTTGAAAAATCAGAATCAGATTTATAACAGCACAGCGGATATCGGTCTTTGCACGATCATCCAGAACT
>ONSO01000108.1 GCA_900320485.1 uncultured Lachnospiraceae bacterium
CGGAGGCGTTGGTCCCATGACCATAGCAATGCTGATGAAAAACTGCGTAGAATCCTACGCTCTTCAGAATAACTAGATCCGGAGGGAAATCATGCAGTGCCCAAAATGCGGCGCAACCATTCCGGAAGGGTCTTTGTACTGTGAAAAAAGCGGGGAAGACATCCACGTCGTACCTGATTATGATCCATTGCTTGACGTAAAACTGGGACTGGAGGTCACGGAAGAAGCTGCCCATAACGGAAATTCCGTCTCGCGGGATCTTTTCCCTAAAGGGAATGGGATTCCAAACCGGCCCGGTACGGCGACAAAGGGTAAGAAAAACAGTCGCGTTAAACTTTACGTGCTTCGCGGCATTCTGATCCTGCTTGCCATTGTGATCCTTGGACTTTCCTACGTAACGCAAAGAAACGTAAAACGGCATGATTCCTTGGATTATCAGCTGGAGCAGGCAGAGAAGGCCAGAGGCGTTGGGGATTATTCCAAAGCCATTGAATGCTATTCCAGAGCGATTGAACTGGATGGAGAAGACGTAGGTCTTTTGGAAAATCTGGCATCCATGTATTTTCTTAAAAATGACCAGGCTTGGTATGAGGCGACCCTTAGAAGAATTCAGACACATCCGGAAGCAAGCAGGGAGCAGATCCGAAGCGCCATCGAAAAAATGATCCCCCTGCTTATCAAAAAAGGAGATTTTAACG
The DNA here is from genome assembly GCA_900320485.1 of uncultured Lachnospiraceae bacterium. GTDB lineage: Bacteria > Bacillota > Clostridia > Lachnospirales > Lachnospiraceae > Acetatifactor. Next base: position 699 of record ONSO01000108.1, read on the forward strand.
GCATCAGTAATCTTATTTTACAGAGTGAAGATGAGATGCTTTATGCCGAATATGAAAAATATCTGTCCCCGAAGCCGGAGCTTTCCCTGCCGGATGGCTCTTATGATGAGATCCAGTCGTTGCAGATCCTTGTGGATCCAGAGAGTGAAGGAACCATTTATTACACGCTGGACGGAAGTACGCCCGGCGAAAACGGGCAGGTTTACGGCCTTCCCATCTTGCTTGAAGAAGGGAAAACCACCGTCAGGGCATGCTTTGTAAATGCCTATGGCGTAAAGAGCGAGATCACAACGGGAACGTATGCCATTGGAAAAAATTAGGAAATAATATAAATCCAAAAGAAGGATGGAGAGGTGGATTATGTACAAGATTTTGAAAAAGCAAGAACTGACAACCAACATTTACCTGATGGACGTTGAGGCACCCAGAGTGGCGCAAAACTGTCTGCCCGGGCAATTTGTCATTGTCCGCATGGACAAGGATGCCGAAAGAATTCCTTTGACCATCTGCGACTATGACCGCACGGCGGGTACCATCACCATCGTGTTCCAGATCGTGGGTGCGGGAACAAAGATGATGGCTGAGCTTTCCGAAGGGGATGCCTTCCATGATTTTGTAGGTCCCCTGGGCTGTCCTTCCGAACTTGTAAAGGAGAACCCGGATGACCTTAGAAAGAAGAACATTCTTTTCGTTGCAGGCGGCGTTGGTACCGCACCTGTTTATCCTCAGGTAAAATGGCTGCATGAAAATGGTGTTGCTGCCGACGTGATCATGGGTAGCAAGACCAAAGACCTTCTGATCCTGGAAAAGGAAATGGAAAAGGTTGCCGGAAATCTTTACGTGACCACCGATGACGGATCCTATGGACGCAGCGGAATGGTTACCCAGACCATTAAGGATCTTGTGGCCGAGGGAAAGAAGTATGACGTATGCATGGCCATTGGTCCCATGATCATGATGAAGTTTGTGTGCCTCCTGACAAAGGAGTTGGAGATTCCTACCGTAGTCAGCCTGAATCCCATTATGGTTGACGGTACCGGAATGTGCGGCGCATGCCGCGTGACCGTTGGCGGGAAGGTGAAATTTGCCTGCGTGGACGGACCGGAATTTGACGGACATCAGGTGAATTTTGATGAAGCCATGAGAAGACAGGTGATCTATCGCACGGAGGAGGGCAGAGCAATGCTGGCACTCCAGGAGGGTGATACCCACCATGGCGGATGCGGCAATTGCCAATAAGGTTTCTCGGATAAGTCAGGAAAGGATAAAGGTGAATAAAAACATGGACGTTATGACAAAGATTCCCGTTCGGGAGCAGGATGCCAAGGTAAGGGCTACGAATTTTAAAGAGGTTTGTCTGGGATATAATTTTGAGGAAGCTCAGTGCGAGGCTTCCAGATGTATCAATTGTAAGAATGCACAGTGCGTAAAAGGATGTCCCGTTGCCATTGACATTCCTGCCTTTATTCATGAAGTAAAGGAAGGAAATATCGAGAAGGCTTACCAGATCATCAGCGAATCCAGCGCTCTTCCCGCAGTATGCGGCCGCGTTTGCCCCCAGGAGAGCCAGTGCGAAGGCAAGTGTATCCGCGGAATTAAGGGAGATCCCATTTCCATTGGTAAGCTCGAGCGCTTTGTTGCCGACTGGGCAAGGGAAAATGGAATTAAGCCTCAGGGCGCTACGGAAAAGAAGGGAAAGAAGGTTGCAGTCATTGGTTCCGGCCCTGCCGGTCTTACCTGTGCCGGAGACCTTGCAAAGTGCGGATATGACGTAACCATTTTTGAAGCGTTGCATGAGGCAGGCGGCGTTCTTGTTTACGGAATTCCTGAGTTCCGTCTTCCCAAAGAGGCCGTGGTTGCAAAGGAAATCGAGAACGTAAAATCCCTTGGCGTAAAGATCGAGACCAACGTAGTCATTGGTAAGTCCGTGACCATTGACGAGCTTATGGAGAAGGAAGGATTTTCTGCCGTATTTATCGGTTCGGGCGCAGGCCTTCCCAAGTTTATGGGAATTCCCGGCGAGAACTCTAACGGCGTGTTCTCCGCAAATGAGTATCTTACCAGAAGCAATCTGATGAAGGCATTTGATCCTGCTTCCCCTACTCCCATCATGAGAGGAAAGAAGGTTGCGGTTGTAGGCGGCGGTAACGTGGCAATGGATGCTGCAAGAACGGCACTGAGACTTGGAGCTGAGGTACATATTGTATACCGCAGAAGCGAAGAAGAGCTTCCTGCAAGAGTGGAAGAAGTACATCATGCAAAGGAAGAGGGGATCATCTTTGACCTTCTGACCAATCCCACGGAGATCCTTGCGGATGAAAAGGGCTGGGTTACGGGAATGAAATGCATTAAGATGGAGCTTGGCGAGCCTGACGAATCCGGAAGACGCCGTCCCGTGGAAGTGCCCGGTTCCGAGTTTGTAATGGATCTTGACACGGTGATCATGTCCCTTGGCACTTCACCGAATCCCCTGATCTCCTCCACTACGAAAGGCCTTGAGACCAATAAGTGGAAGTGCATTATTGCAGACGAAGCCAATGGTAAGACGACGAAGGAAGGCGTTTACGCAGGTGGAGACGCAGTGACGGGTGCAGCAACCGTTATTCTGGCAATGGGGGCCGGTAAAGCCGCTGCAAAGGGAATCGACGAGTACTTGAGCAAATAAATAACCGAAGCAGGATTCTTTACTTAAGAAAGGCGGGAATTGGGGTATGGCATGGTGTCCGGTTTGTAAGAATGAGTATCGTCCCGGGATCAAGGTTTGCGCGGATTGCGGAGCACAGCTTGTGGAATCCCTGGATGAGAACCCTATGGCGGTTTTGGTCTATGGGGACGAGGAACTTTTGGGTAAGCTGGATGGTTTTATGCACTACAGCGGTCTTCCGAAGGGAAAGATCACCTTTGATCAGGATCGGAAGGCCTATCGCTTGGACGTTGAGAGTAAATACCTGGAGAAGGCAAAGGAACTGGTACAGGTATTCATGAACGAGCAGTCAAACAGCGCGAAGGAAAAGGCGGAGGCGGAAGCATTGCAAAACGCCACGCCGGAGCAGTTGGAAGCCATGAAAAAAATGGCAGCCGCGCAGGCTGCAAGCCCGGCAAAAGCCGGCGTTTATGAAAGCAGTGCCAAAAAGATGGAGGAAAACAAGGCTGCCGCATGGAGCCTATTGCTTGTGGGCTCCGTGGGCATGATCCTGATCGTCCTTTGCCTGACGGGAGTGTTTCAACTACCTGCTTTCTTCCGCGGATCCTATTTATTCTTTGGCATCATGACCGTATTGTGCGTGATCTTTCTTGTCATGGGCATTGTATCCTTCAAGAATGCCAAGGGCTATGAAAAGGACGTGGAATCCGAGAACAGCCTAAAGGCATCTTTGGAAGCTTGGTGTAAGGAAAACCTGAAGGGCGCTGACATTGACAGATACATTCAAATGCGCAATCCCGGACTTGATGAGAATGCAATGTTCTTCCCGAGAAACGAGCTGATCAAAGCCAGGATCAATCATCAGTTTATGAATCTCGACCAGGCTTTTCTGGACAGATTTGTTGACGAAGTGGTTTATGAGATGGTATTCCCCGACAAGAGTGAGGAAGCTTAAAGAGTCATGAAAGTTCAAATTCTCGGTGTTGGGAAGGTCAAGGAAAAGTTTTATCGGGATGCGATCGCGGAGTTTGAAAAACGCCTTGGCAGGTACTGTAAGTTTGAGATTATTGAGGTGGCGGATGAACAGACGCCGGAGGATGCCGGAGATGCTCTTCGCGAACAGATCAAAGACCGTGAAGGGGAAAGGATCCTTCAAAAGATCAAGCCTGACGGTTACGTGGTTACTCTGGAAATCCTTGGGAAAAAGATGCCTTCGGAAGGGTTTGCAAAGCTTTTGGAGAGAGGCGCCATTGAGGGAAAGGGCCAGATCACGTTTGTGATCGGCGGCTCCCTGGGCCTCTCCAAAGCGGTATGCAGGCGCGCCAATGCCAACGTCAGCTTTTCTGACATGACTTTTCCGCATCAATTAATGCGGGTGATCCTTTGTGAACAGATTTACCGCGGATTTCGCATTCTGAATGGAGAACCATATCACAAATGAAGAAAGAAAATGCGTCTCTGAAAAAGAAAAAAGCATTGGCACTGGAAGTAATCAGGCTCCTAAAGGAGGAGTATCCCAATTCGGATTGTACCTTAACCTATGACAGGAATCAGGCTTGGAAACTTTTAGTCAGCGTGCGTCTTGCCGCACAGTGTACGGATGCCAGGGTAAACGTAGTTGTGGAGGAGCTCTATCGTCATTTCCCGGACGTCAATGCCTTAGCGGAAGCAGAGGTTTCTGAGATCGAGAAGCTGGTGCGCCCCTGTGGCCTCGGAAACAGTAAGGCAAGGGACATTTCCGCCTGCATGAAAACGTTAAGGGATCAGTATCATGGAAGCGTTCCGGATACCATGGAGGAGCTTTTGGCATTGCCCGGCGTCGGGAGAAAGAGCGCAAACCTGATCCTGGGCGACGTATACGGTAAACCTGCCATTGTTACGGATACCCACTGTATCCGGCTATCCAATCGCATTGGTCTGGTTGACGGGATCAAGGAACCCGGAAAAGTAGAAAAGGAATTATGGAAGATCATTCCTCCCGAAGAGGGAAATGAATTTTGCCACAGGCTGGTAGATCATGGCCGGGCCATCTGCACGGCGAGAACCAAGCCTTTTTGTGAAAAGTGTTGCCTGAAGGAGATCTGTGAAAAGCATCTGTAAGATGATCTTGGAGGAAATCAGGGGGTACGCATAATGAGAATGTATGATTTGATCATGAAGAAGAGAAATGGCGGAGAACTTTCAAGGGAAGAGATCCGCTTTTTTATTACCAATTACGTGAATGGAACCATTCCGGATTATCAGGTCTCCGCGCTGATGATGGCCATTTATTTTCAAAAGATGACGGAAGCGGAAACCTATGAGCTGACCATGGCCATGGCTGAGAGCGGAGAGATGCTGGATCTTTCCGGGATCCAAGGCATTAAAGTTGATAAACATTCCACGGGAGGCGTTGGAGATAAAACGTCTCTGGCACTTACGCCTTTGGTGGCGGCCTGCGGCATTCCCGTGGCAAAAATGAGTGGACGGGGACTGGGACATACGGGCGGAACCATAGATAAGCTGGAGAGCTTTCCGGGGTTTTCCACGGCGCTTACGATACGGCAATTTGAAGATAACGTAAACCGCATTGGCATTGCCATCATGGGACAGACCGCAGATCTTGCACCGGCAGACAAAAAGCTTTATGCCTTGCGCGACGTTACGGCTACCGTTGATAATCTGTCCCTGATCGCCAGCTCCATTATGAGTAAGAAACTGGCTTCCGGCGCAGATGCAATCGTACTGGACGTAAAGACGGGAAGCGGCGCCTTTATGAAAAAGGAAGCTGATGCCTTTGCGCTTGCAGAGGAAATGGTAAAGATCGGAAAGAGCGCCGGAAGAAAAATGAAAGCACTGATCACCGACATGGATCAGCCGCTTGGATCCGCCGTGGGAAATGCGCTTGAGGTAAAAGAGGCCATTCATACGCTTCAAGGGAAGGGGCCGAAGGATTTTACGGAGCTTGTATATGCACTTGGAACGGAAATGTTGCTTCTTGGCGGAGTCGCTAAAAATGAGCAGGATGCCATGGACCGTCTTCAGGGGGCAGTGGAGGATGGCAGCGCGCTTAAAAAGCTTAAGGAATTTGTGGAAGCACAGGGCGGTGACCCCAGGGCCGTGGAGGACGAATCTCTCCTTCCAAAGGCATCCGTTGCGGAAGAGATACCATCCCCAAGAGAAGGTTACGTATCTTCCATAGTTTGTGATGAAGTTGGGATCTGCTGTCTTATGCTGGGCGGCGGAAGGGAGACCAAGGAGAGTCCCATAGATCTTTCCGTGGGATTTGAGCTTAAGAAAAAAGTAGGAGATTACGTAAAAAAGGGAGAAGCCCTGGCAGGGATTCATTCCAATGATGCCCTGAAAGCAAAAGAGGCTACGGAGAGATTCCTGAAAGCCTATTCCTTTACGGACAAAAAGCCTGAAAATACAAAATTGATCAAGGGAAGGATATAAGGCAGTGTTCTAATCTGTCTGAATGCTTCATACTTTTTCATATGAGAAAGCGTGAAAAAGCTCCCAAAAAAGAAAAAGAACCTATCTTTTCATCCCTGGCAGATGAGCTGAGAATACCCACTGAAGTTAGCAGGGGCGACTTAAAGGTCGTTCTTTCCGGAAATTCCAGGGCTTGGGTTGAAAACTGCCGCGGAATTCTGGAATTTACGCAGGAACGCGTAAGCCTCCTTGGACGGCGCCATAAGGTTCTGCTCCAGGGAACGGGCTTATCCCTGCTATACTACACGAAAGAAGACCTGGTGGTCTTAGGGAAAATTAAGACCGTATGCTTTGAGGCAAGGGAAGGAGAAGGGTGATTTGAACAGAATCCTCCGTTTTCTTTACGGCTATCTGTTGTTGGAGTTAAAAGGCGGGGCAAAGGAAAGATTCCTGAATCTTTGCGCGTCCCGGGGAATCTACGTATGGAACGTAAAAAAGAGGGAGGAGAATCTTTGGCTGTACGTCACGCTTGCGGATTTTTTTAATCTTCGCCCCTTAGTCAGAAAAACAAAGGCAAAGGTAGTCATTCGTCAAAGACACGGACTACCTTTTTTTATGCCAAAGCTTCGGAAAAAATGGTTCTTTCTATTTTGCACTGCATTGACGTTTTTCGTTTTGGTCATGGCATCCACGAGATTATGGAGCATTGACTGCGTGGGTAATCACGGAGTGACGGATGACCAGCTGGAAGAATTCCTGGAAAGCAGGGGACTTAAAAGGGGAGTTGCTATGTCCCAGATTCATGAGTCAGAGCTGGAAAAGGAACTTAGGAAAGCGTTTTCTGATCTTTCATGGGTCTCCGTCACACTAAGGGGAAGCAGAATGACCATATCGGTCAAAGAATCATTAAAGCCTGCGGGAAAGACGCAAGACAAAAAAACTCCGGGTGATTTGGTGTCTCCTTTTGACGGCGTTGTGGTGGACGTGATCGTCCGGAACGGAGTCCCTAAGGTGAAAGCGGGAGATGCCGTCGTAAATGGACAGATCCTTATTGCCGGAAGTGTTCCCATATATGGCGATGACGGACTTGTTAAGCAGTGGGCGTACGTAGAAGCTGACGGAGACGTGATCATTGAAAGGACTTGCCTTTATGAGGAGGCTCTGCCAAGCCGGTACGTGGTAAACGAAAACACGGGACGCCGCGGAAGCGGTTACGCCGTCACGATCGGGAATCGTAACCTTAAATTACAATTGCAAAAAGATTTTTTGAACGAATACGTAACGGAACGGGACATAACGCCATCCTTCTTTACTTTTCTTTCCATTCCCGTCCGGTTAAGGGAGATAGACAGGATTGAATACCTTCCTACGCTTCGTTTTTACGATGACAAAGAGGCAAGGAAACTCCTTGAGAAAAAAATAATGCGATTTCTTGCAACTTTAGAAGAAAAAGGGGTACAAATTATTGAAAAAAATGTTAAAATAGATAACGAGGGAGATTTTTGGCTGATCCATGGGGAAATCCTGGTTTGGGAAAAGGCAATGCTCTTTCAAAAATTGGAGGAAGGCGCTGATAAAGCGGTAAACTAAAGGAATGACTCCGGATAAGGAAGCAAGCGGGAGCGGTAACGTCGTCTCCCTGGAAATGGAAGTTCCCATGGAGGAACTTAAGTCCGTGTTTGGCTCTAACGACAAATACGTAAAAAAGCTGGAACAGAGCTTTGGAGTAAGCGTTGTTGACAGAAACGGCAAGATTGTCATTAAAGGGAAGGAACAAGAGGCGGGGCGGGCCATGGCCGTCTTAAAACAGCT
>ONSO01000278.1 GCA_900320485.1 uncultured Lachnospiraceae bacterium
TCCTTCGCCGTCTGATAATCCTTCATGCGGATTCCCATTCGCGCCACTTCCGCGGCAATACTGCTTCCAAACTTCTTAGATCTTCCCAGCGCCTTTGCCTTTAAGATCTCAGAATAAGCCTCCGAGCTCATTAGAACCTCCTCCTTTCCGTCAAAATACCCCAAGTTAAATACCATCCAAAAATACCTTACGTCTAATGTATCGGCCCACGTACAAAAATAGTTTACACCATTTCAAAAAAAATTTCAAATATTTTGGGGAAACTAATTTTCCATATACTCCAAATAGTCCATTTCTGAAGCAAAAAGAACGTAAACGCCATCCACCAGTCCCATATATCCGCTTGCCGTAACGTAACCCTTCATCTTCGCTACCTCCTTATCATCTCAAGACTTTTGCCTGTTTGCTTTTCTTGTCTGATATAAAGGTAGCAGATTTTCCGTCCCATATTTGGGACGGAAAACCGCACTTGCATTTTTCATTCCGGGTTGCCGTTTTGCCCCGTCAGACCGGTCATCCCGTGATCACGTTCTTACTTCAAGGTTACCTTGTCAAGGTGCCAGATCTCATCCACGTACTCCTGGATGGTTCTGTCAGAGGTGAACTTGCCGGAGCATGCCACGTTGAGAATGGCGCTCTTTGCCCAGCCGGCCTCATCCTCGTACTTCAACTCAATTCTCTTGTGAGCCGTTGCATAGGACTTGAAGTCCTTCAGGATGAAGTAGGTATCTGCCTTCGCCGTGTTCTGGGTATTCAGCAGAGAGTTATACAGCGGACGGAACAGCTCGGGATCCTGCGGTGCATAAGTGCCGTTGATGAGCTGCATCAATACCTTGCGGATGTCCGCGTCATTATTGAAGATCTCCATGGGATTGTATCCGCCAAACTGCTCGTAGTGGATAACCTCGTCGGAAGTCAGGCCAAAGATCACTGCGTTTTCAGGGCCAACCTCCTCTACGATCTCCACGTTGGCGCCGTCCATGGTTCCAAGGGTAATGGCGCCGTTTAACATGAACTTCATGTTACCGGTACCGGATGCCTCCTTACTTGCGGTGGAGATCTGCTCGGAAACGTCTGCCGCCGCAAAGATCAGCTCTGCGTTGGATACGTTGTAGTTCTCGATGAATACCACCTTGATCTTTCCGTCGATGGAAGGATCGTTGTTGATCACGTCTGCAACGGAGTTGATGAGCTTAATGGTCAGCTTTGCATTGCGATAGCCTGCTGCCGCCTTTGCACCGAAGATGAAGGTTCTGGGATAGAACTTCATGTCAGGATGCTCCTTCAGCTCGTTGTAAAGGTACATTACGTGAAGGATGTTCATAAGCTGTCTCTTATACTCGTGGAGACGCTTTACCTGTACGTCGAAGATGGATCTGGGATCAACCTCGATGTTGTTGTGCTCTAAGATATACTGGGCAAGGCGTACCTTGTTGTGGTACTTAATGTTCATGAACTCCTGCTGTGCCTTGTCATCATCCGCATAAACCTTAAGGCGGCTGATCTGGGGCAGGTCGGTGATCCACTCACTTCCCACGTGATCCGTTACCCACTGTGCCAGAAGAGGATTGGCGTGCAGCAGGAACCTTCTCTGGGTAATGCCGTTGGTCTTATTGTTAAAGCGCTCGGGGAACATCTCGTAGAAGTCCTTCAGCTCCTGCTTCTTTAAGATCTCGGTGTGAAGTCTTGCCACGCCATTTACGGAGTAGCCTGCCACGATGGCCATGTGCGCCATCTTTACCTGACCGTCATAAATGATGGCCATCTTGCGGATCTTCTCCTGTACGTTCACGCCGGGCACGTTGCTGTACTTGTTCTCAATGTCGATGATAAAGCGTCTGTTGATCTCCTCAACGATCTGGTACACGCGGGGAAGAAGTCTCGAGAACAGCTCGATGGGCCACTTCTCCAGCGCCTCTGCCATGATGGTGTGGTTGGTATACGCGCAGGTCTTGGTGGTCACTTCCCACGCCTCATCCCAGGTCAGATAATACTCATCCATAAGGATTCTCATGAGTTCCGCTATGGCTACGGTAGGGTGCGTGTCATTTAACTGGAAGGTCACCTTCTCGTAGAACTTGCGGATGTCGTCATGCTTTCTCATGTACTTCTCGATGGCTTCCTGCACGGATGCGGAAATGAAGAAGTACTGCTGCTTTAAGCGCAGCTCCTTGCCGGCATAGTGATTGTCGTTGGGATAGAGCACCTCTACAATGTTTTTTGCAAGGTTTGCCTGCTCCACGGCCTTCTGATACTCACCCTTGTCAAAGGAATCCAGGGAGAAGCACTCCACGGGCTCTGCATCCCAGATCCTTAAGGTGTTTACAATGCCATTGCCATAACCAACGATGGGCAGGTCATAGGG
>ONSO01000109.1:0-783 GCA_900320485.1 uncultured Lachnospiraceae bacterium
CTTCCGATAAAACCGGCACCGCCAGTCACAATCACAGTCTTTTTACTCATTCTCTCTATCCTCTCTTCTCATCTAATACTTTGATTCGTATCAGTACAGTACTTCCATGTATTTTCCTTCCAGAACGTCCATCAGATACTGACCATACTGATTCTTTTTGACTTCTTCATAGACTTTTAATACATCTTCTCTTCCGATCCAGCCGTTCAGGTACGCAATCTCTTCCAGACAGGCAATCTTTCGGTGCTGGTGCGTCTCAACGGTCTTGACAAAATTCGTGGCATCCACAAGGCTTTCATGGGTTCCCGTGTCGAGCCAGGTAAAGCCCTGTCCCAACAACTCCACATTGAGATTGCCCGACTCAAGATAAATCCTGTTCAGATCCGTGATTTCTAATTCACCACGGGCAGAAGGCTTTAGGTTGCTTGCGTATTCAACTACCCGGTTGTCATAAAAATAAAGACCGGTCACACAGTAGTTGCTCTTTGGCTTTTGCGGTTTTTCTTCGATTGAAACCGCCTTGCCCTCACTGTCGAATTCTACAATACCAAAGCGCTCCGGATCATCCACATAGTAGCCAAACACAGTCGCGCCTCTGCCTTTTTCGGCATTGTCCACAGCAGCCAACAGACGTTTTTTGAGTCCGTGTCCCGCAAAAATATTGTCGCCCAGAACCATTGCGACCGAATCATTTCCAATATAGTCCGCCCCTATTATGAATGCCTGTGCCAATCCATCCGGACTTGGCTGTACGGCATAGGAAAGATTTAAGCCAAATTGATT
>ONSO01000109.1:800-9354 GCA_900320485.1 uncultured Lachnospiraceae bacterium
ACGAGGTGTGTCCATCGGAGTGGAAATGATCAGAATATCCCGGATGCCGGCATTCATAAGAACGGACATCGGATAATAGATCATCGGCTTGTCATAAATCGGCAATAACTGTTTACTTGTTACCTTTGTAAGCGGATACAGACGGGTTCCTGAACCTCCTGCCAAAATAATTCCCTTCATCCTACATACCTCTCTTTCCTTTCCTGATATCCTAAGTATAAAAGGTGACGTAACGTCACCTTCAAGTAGAATTTATATTTTTATGCAACTTGCACAAGAAGACACCGGCTTCTTTGGTAATATGAAACAATTTGTCCTTCATCATCTGATCCACAAAGAGCTGAAACTTCGCGTAGCGGTCCAGAATATACTGGTTCTGGTTGCCGTGACAGGAAAGAATATATTCAATCAGCGGCTCTTTGGAATCGACTTCCAGGGAATCCTCATACAGCTGCCAGCTCACTTCTTCAAAAAATGGGATGAGCTGGTCATAACCGTTCTCTTTTCCAAAGTTTTTGTATAACTGCTCGGCCGACAACACAATCCTCTCATCAAATTGTCTCACCAGATCACTGATCTCTTTCATGTGCGCCGTGCCGTAGGTACTGCAAACCAGCCGTCCTCCGGGCTTTAGCACGCGCCTGATCTCGCCAAGCACCCTTGCAAAATCCTTCGCATAAAACAATACGTGATTTGCGATCACAAGATCAAAGCAACCATCCTCGCAGGGAATCTCGTGAAAATCAATGACCTGAAACTGAAATCTAAAATGATTATCACCTGCCAGGCTTTTCTCTTTTCCGATCGTTTCCCTTTCGACTGAATTATTTTTACTTTCCTTCCATTTTCTTCCCGTCAGTGCCTTTTTCGCTTCGCGAAGCATCCCTTCGGAAGCATCAGAAAGCATGACTGACAGCTCTGCGGGTATTTTCTCCCAGTTCTCCAGCCAAAAGCTCCCGTTGCCACAGCCAAGCTCCAAAACCCTAACAATATCATGGGATTTCGCATTGCGCCGTTCCTTGGATTCTTCGAATTTTTGTGATTTTGCATCCGCGCGTGCATCCGCGCCCAGCCCGCACTGTTCAAAGATCCAAGGGAACCATCCCTGCTTATTAATGGCATACTTCGCATGCAAATGAATCCTCGCACCAATGTTGGAGCTGTTCAAATACTGCTGCCGCAAGCTCTGCTCGAGACCGGAAACAGAAGTCCTCTCCATGAGCTTCCCCCAGTCCACGGCCTCGCCCTTCTGCAAAAGCTCCATTGTGTCTCGAAGGCTTTCGCGCACCAGCTTCATCTGCTCCAGACGCTCATCCAAAAGCTCCATCTGGAATTGCAGCGCAGGCACCAGGGACTCCTCCCTTGCCTCCTTCATGGTCATCTCACGGATGTCCTCCAAGGAGAAGCCCAGATATTTCAGCATTTGGATCTGCTGCATCTTTTGAAAATCCTGCTCCGTATAAAACCGTGCACCGCTTTCACTGACAAAGGAGGGCTTCAAGAAGCCATGCTCGTCATAGTATCGCAGCGTCTTTTTCGTCACGTGTGCCTTCGCCGCAAAACTGCCGCTGGAGTCATATCCTTCCTTCTTCATCTCGTCTCCTTTCAAGCCTTCCCATCTAGGGGACGGTGTCAGGCATAGCCTGACGGATGAGATCATATTTCTTGATAAACTACCCTTCCGTCACAAATGGTAGCCTTCACGCGCCCCTTAAGCTTCCACCCCGTAAAGGGCGTGTTGCTTGCCTTGGACGCATAATTTCCCGGGATCATCTCCGCATCCTTGTCGATCAAAACAAGATCCGCCGGGCCGCCCTCCGCAAGATATCCTGCATCCAGATGATACACCCTTGCCGGTCCGGTGCTCATTCTCTCCATCAGCTCCATCATGCTAAGATACCCCTTGTCTACCAGCTCCGTGATTCCCAGCGCCAGCGACGTTTCCAGCCCGATAATGCCACTGGGCGCCTGCGTAATCGGACGCGCCTTTTCCTCGGCGGAATGCGGCGCGTGATCCGTTGCGATCATCTCAATGGTACCATCCTGCAACCCCTTAATAATGGCAAGCCTGTCTGCCTCTTCGCGCAGAGGCGGATTCATCTTTGCATTGGTGCCGTACTTGATCGCCGCTTCCTCCGTCAGCGTGAAATGATGGGGCGTCGCCTCGGCATGCACGTTGAGATACCCTGCCTGCCTTGCCTTCCGTATCAACTCCACGGCCTCCTTGGTACTTATGTGCTGAATGTCAATGTCAGCCCCTGTTTCCTTCGCGATCTCTATGTCGCGTGCAGACAGTGTAATTTCAGCATCCCTCGAAGATCCGCCAATCCCATAAAATTCACTTGCCTTTCCTCGGTTTATTCCATTATTTTCAATATACTTAGGATCCTCCTCATGGAAGCTCACGGGCTTTCCAAGCTTTGCCGCCCGCTCCATTGCCTCCCTGACAATATCCTCCCGAAGGATGGGCACCCCATCATCCGTAAAACCTGCCGCACCTGCTGCGGAAAGCTCCTCCAGGGGCGCGATCTCCTGCCCTTTCATGCCCTTTGTCACGTTCACGCAGGAAAGCACCCGGATTCCCGTCTGAGCGCCTTTCTCCAAAACCTCCGCCAGTGTCTCCGCATTATCATTGGCGGGCTTTGTGTTTGCCATCATGACCACCGTCGTAAAACCGCCCTTTGCCGCCGCCTTCGCCCCGGTCTGAATATCCTCCTTGTAAGTAAATCCGGGCTCGCGGAAATGCACGTGCACGTCCACCAGCCCCGGAGCCACGATCAGTCCCTCTGCATCAATTACCTGTGCATCCGCTGCCTCCCTGTCGTGGCACGCACCCTTTCCGCTGCAATTACCCGCAGTCGTTTTCATGCCGTTCCCGCCGTTTTCTCCCGACACTCCCGTGCACTCTGCAATCTTTACAATCCTTCCATCCTCGATCAGCACGTCTCTTTTTCCCTCCACGCCTGATCTCGGATCGATCACGTATCCATTTTTAATCCAAAGCATCTTTTTCCCCAACCTTTCCTTGCGCTATCTTTTTGCGCTTCCTCTTGCGTTATCTTTTTGCGCTTCCTCTTGCGTTATCTTTTTGCACTTCCTCTTGTGCTATCTTTTGCGTTATCTTCCGCGCCAGTTTCCCATCGTACTTCCTTCTGAAGGCCACAGCATTTTTACCGCCGCTCCCCTTCCTCACAAACCCGTCTCACGCTCATCCAGGCATCCGTAAGCTTTTCCAAACTCCACGCCGCATTCGCGGGACTTGTTGACGGCAGACAGATGCAATCTCTTCCGGTCTTCTCCCGCGTATATTTCAAAAACATCTTCTCCGCCGTTTTTCCATTGACAAAAATCTGCCTGATCTTCGCCGTCTCTAAGATGATCCCAAGATCATTTGCCACCACTTTTCTAATGCTGGCATCCGACGATCCCACAATGTCACAAGACCTTATCACGTCCCATGCCGCCACGTGATTTCGCAGTAAAAATGCTTTTTTCTCAGGAATGGTCTTTGGCACTTCCTCTTCAAAGACTGCCGCCAGCACCTTCCAATAACGGTTCTGCGGATGCCCGTAAAAGAAACCCGCCTCCCTGGATTTCACCGATGGAAAGCTCCCAAGGATCAGCACTCTTGAATCAGGATCAAATACCGGTGCGATGGTATGCGTTACCCTAAGTGCTTCCATCCCCGTCCCTCCCTTTCGCGAAATTACTTTTCCGCCCTTAAGTATAGCAAACCTAAGCTTTCCAGTCAATTTTGATCCATAAAAACGAGAAACCTTCCCATCTTCTTTTTACTATACAATTTACCGTCCTTGTGCTATACTTTCAAACAGGGACCCGGATCGCATCCGCGTGCGTCACAGCCCCCAAATATGGATAACGGAGTAAGATACATGATTCGGTTCATTTTAGTTGTACTTTGCGTTGTATTATTTCTGATCATCAACATCCCCATGCTCCTCATCGAATGGATCATCGGTAAGTTCAAGCCGGAGTGGAAAGACCGCTCCAGCTTATTTCTCGTAAAATGCGGCTTTAACGCCTGTCTGTTCTATGCCGGCGTCAAGGTCATCGTGGAGGGTGAGGAAAACGTTCCCAAGGATACGGCCGTTGTCTACGTAGCCAATCACAGAAGCTACTTTGACATTTTGCTGACCTACGTACGCGTGCCAAGGCCTACGGGATACATTGCAAAAAAAGAAATGTGGAACTGGATCCTGCTCCGCCGCTGGATGCAGTATCTGCACTGTCTCTTTTTGGATCGCGAAAACGTAAAGGAAGGCGTCAAGACCATCCTGAAAGCCATCGACAAGGCAAAGCACGGCATCTCCATCTGCATCTTCCCCGAGGGCACGAGAAACCGCACCCCCGATACCTTCCTGCCCTTCCATGACGGCAGCTTTAAGATCGCAGAAAAAAGCGGCGTTCCCGTGGTACCCATTACCCTCGTTAACACCGCCGCCATCTTTGAAGACCATCTTCCCAAGATCCGCCCCGCCACCGTCGTGATCCGTTATGGCGAGCCGATCTACCTAAAGGATCTGGATAAAGAGACCAAAAAGAACATAGGCTCTTACTTCCAAAACCTGATCTCCAAAAACTATTTTGAGTTAAAGGAAAAATATGCCGCGCAGCTTGACCGCTCAAAAAAGTGACCCGAACCGCGCAGCTCCATTCTAACGAGACGTCGCAAACTGCCGTGTCCCTTTTACCGAAACACCACCGGCTGCTCCGTCCGTTCCGTCCTAATGACGATGAACGGACAAGTAGCCGTTTTCTTTTCCTGTTTTCCCCCGTCAGGTCCAAGAAGCGTGGTATCCACGATCACCTCCGTCTCCGTGAGATACAGATCGTTTAATACAATGTCATAGCCTCCCGTCTCCTGCTTTCCGTAACCAATGCAGATATAAAGATTCTCCTGGTCTGAGAACGTAAATTGAAAAGGCTCCTCCTTCTTGGTACTGATGATCTCCGCCAACTCCTTGGGCAGGGCTTCCTCCGAAATGATCAATGCATCCAGATCCCGTACCTTTTCGCTTTCCGAATAATTACAGCCAGCCAATACAACCATGACCAGCCAGGCGATCAAGGCCGACAATACATATTCCCTTCTTTTCCTCTTTACTTCCCGTTTCATTTTTCTCTCCCCGTTTTTTCTACATCCTATGCAAAAAAAGAAGCCCGTATTCGGACTTCTTTTCAATCTCTAGCGAAGAAACTGTCCGGGATCGATGCTCTTCCCGTCCTTTAGGAGCTGAAAGTAGAGATTATGCCCTTCCACGCTGTAATACTTTGTGGGCGACGCAACGCTTGCAAGCTTTCTCCCCGCAGAAACCGTGCTGCCAATGGGCACCTCCACGTTTTCCAGCTGTCCATAAATTGCCTGATAACCGTCACCCAGATCCAAAACCAAAGTCTGCCCCAGCTCCGGATCCTGGTGCACGTTCATGACCCTGCCCGCCGCACACGCGCAGACGGCCTCCCCCTGCGTTGCTGAAAAAATAATCGCAGGATTATATTTATACTGATCAAGAGTTGCAAAGTAAACGCTGTGATCCATGCTGTATTCTATCAGGGGCTCCCCGCTGACGGGCTTCACAAATGCCTCTCCGTTAAAATGCAGCTCTTCCTCGGCCACGGCCTGTCCGGAAACTGCCTGCTCGGGAGCGCTTGCTTCCGCTACGCTGCTCTCTTCGATCACAAGCGGCACATCCTCCGGAAAGTATTCCTGAACCGGCGTCTGCTTCACTTCCTGCTTAGCGTTCTGCTTTGACGATTTTTCCTTCTTGCCGGCAAGATCCGTTCCTTCGCTCATGCCTTTGCTGCCGCTTTGGTCTACTCCCGCCTTGTCATTTTTCTTTACAATGGGACTATCTATCTCCTCCGTGAGTCCGGGGATCTTTACCTCATCAGATCCGGCCTTAAGCGGTGCCCCCTCCTTGGCAGCAGCGCCCTCACTCCCCTGCGCCTGTTCCGGCTGCCTGCTTCCGTCACTTCGGTTTTTCGTGATCTCCCGGAGCTTTTCATCCGCCCTGTCCTCCAGTGCGGAGAAATCCAGCGTATATCCGTTATCCATAGAATTACGGTCACGATTTCTCACGTACGCCCCCGATACGGTAAGCACCGTAAGTACAAGAGCCGAGGTTGAGATCATGATAAATCGCTCCCTTTTTACGTTCCTGTTATGATCATCCTTTTTCATCTTACTCATCCTTTCCTCATGGCATTCTGACTTGTTTTGCACTTGATTCGTTTCTTGTCCTCTAGTGTTGCCGCATTTTTCAAAATTATGCAAAGGAGTTCCGTCAGAAAAAGAAAAAGGACCTAAGCCCGTGACTTAAGTCCTTTTTGATCATCATATTTTCATTTTTATTTCACGTCGCCGCCATCCGGATCCGCCTCGGCTTTCTCCTCCGGAGCCTTACCCTTTATGGCAGTTGCCTTGGCAGCCTGCGCACGCGCCTGTGACATTGCATCATTTCTGGCCATCAAACGCACAAAGATGTTGGCCACCATGTCCCGGTCCACTACAAGATTGCACCCACAGGGATCAATGACAAACCCTTGCGCCGGGCCTCTTGTACCGTCCGGAAGCTTTTGGAGCATCATGTCAGCATACTCGGTGAAATTCATTCCAAAGCCATAGACAAAATCCTGAATTTCCCTCTGATCAAGCCACTTGTCCATCTCCTCCTGAGACGTAAACGCCAAGAGAAGCAGCCTTCCCTGCCGGTCTCTCACCATGTTATGCCGGATCTCACAATCATCCGGCAAATACAGATCCCCGTCCTCATCCACCAGCGGCGGAGCGGAAACCGTGGCAGGACACAGAAACATTGCTTTCAGGATCTCCTCAAGAACAACGGCCAGCTTCTTGGGATCACGGTCAACCTGAATTGCCTCAATGGCTCCACTTAACATGGGGTTCTTTACTTTTACGTTAAAAAGCATGATCTATCCTCTCCTTCGGATCTTATACGCGATTATAATTGATCAGGCAACCCTTCAGGATGATCTGACGCTCCTCGTCTGTCAGTTCTCCAAGACGAAGATCAAATGCCTCGCCAAGCGTACCTGCTGCCGCGTCAACCTTATAAGCCTTGATCACTTCCGCCTTCTCCTCCACGGCCTTCTTGATGCCGGGAATGAAGAGATAATCCAAATTCTTGAAGGGAAGCTCGCCCTCTTCGATCAGGAAGGGAAGCATGCCCCAGTTGATCAGGTTGGAACGATAACGCTTCGTTGCATACTCATTCGCGATGTTTGCCCATCCGCCAAGCACCTTCTGGCAGGAAGCAGCCTGCTCTCTTGCGGAACCGTCGCCGGGCTTTACTGCAAAGATCGTGGAACCAAAACCGGTATTGTCTTTGTTTGCATCTGCAAACTGCGTCTTTACGGCGTTCATCACGGGCTTTACGTCAGGATGTGCCTGGCAGGGATGCTCGCCGTTCATTCTTGCCTTCTCCGCCTTCTGGATGTCCTTAGCAAGACCTACGTAGTTAGGATCCTTACGGCTCAAAGTAAACTCAGCCAGTCCCAGAGGATTGGAACGATAAGAACTTGTCTCACCGGAAGGAATCAGCTCATCGGTAGTCGTAACGGGATCATGAATCTCGCTGACAACGCGGAGCACAAGGTTCTCAGGCAGTGCGCCCATGGCAGGCCAGTCCTTAATGTTGGGGCCAAAGTGGATCTCCGCGTTTGGATCAGCCACGCCCTTGGAATCAAATACGCGGTTTGCGTAAATCTTGGAATCAAAGTGATATTTATACTTGCCAAATTCGCCGTCGAAATCGGTTGCGGGAGTGAGGACGCCCTTGTTTGCCGCCGTTGCCGCAATGGATCTTGCATCCATGAGGGCCACGGAAGAAATCTGGCCGTTCTGAAGTTTGCTTCCCTCTCTGTTGGGGAAGTTTCTGGTGGAGTGGCGGATGGAGAACGCATTGTTTGCAGGCGTATCTCCCGCGCCAAAGCAAGGTCCGCAGAAGGCGGTCTTCATGATGGCACCGGTCTCGAGGATCGTAGCCGCACAGCCGTTTCTGATGAGCTCCATATATATGGGCATGGATGCGGGATACACGCTCAAGGTAAACTCATCCGCACCAATATACTGTCCCTTTAAGATGTCTGCAGCCGCGCAGATATTCTCAAATCCGCCGCCGGCGCAGCCTGCGATGATACCCTGATCCACCATGAACTTTCCGTTCTTAACCTTATCCTTCAGGTGATAATCCACGGCGCCGTCCAGGCTTACCAACGCTCTCTTTTCCGTCTCATCAAGAATATCCATCAGGTTTGCATTCAGCTCATCAATGGTATAAGTGTTGCTGGGATGGAAAGGCATTGCGATCATGGGACGGATCTTGGAGAGATCGATCATGATCATGCCGTCATAGTATGCCACCTCGCCGGGAGCAAGTTCCTTATACTCCTCGCTGCGGCCGTGAATATCGTAAAACTCCTTGATCTGATCGTCCGTCTTCCAGATGGAGGACAGGCAGGTCGTCTCAGTGGTCATAACGTCGATGCCGATTCGGAAGTCAGCGGAAAGGCT
>ONSO01000114.1 GCA_900320485.1 uncultured Lachnospiraceae bacterium
TTTACCAGGAAATCTACTACTCCCAGTATCCGGAGGAGAGAAAGGGGGCGGAAAGCGTTGGCTAAGGAGAAACCTGTTTTAGACAAAAAAGCAACCTGGAAGAAAGTATTTCACTATATCAGGCGCTATTGGTTTATGGTTCAGTCCTCTTTCCTTCTGGCGGCGGTGACCGTGGCCCTGACCTTGTATATCCCCATTTTGACGGGAGATGCCCTGGATCTGATGATCGGTCCCGGGAAAGTGGATTTTAGCGGCATTTTCGAGATCATTAAAAAAATCGGAATTGCCATGCTGGTCACGGCGCTGGCGCAGTGGCTCATGAATACCTGTAACAATTACGTATGCTATCACGTGGTAAGGGACATTCGAAGGGATGCCTTTGAGAAGATTGAAATCCTGCCCCTGGGTTATCTGGACCGGCATGCGGCAGGTGACGTGGTAAGCCGCGTCATTGCAGACGTGGATACCTTTGCGGACGGTCTTCTCATGGGCTTTACCCAACTGTTTACCGGCGTCCTTACCATAGGAGGAACGCTGGTGTTCATGCTGATCTATAACGTTCCCATAACGCTTGTGGTGGTGTGCCTTACCCCGGTTTCCTTCCTGGTGGCGCGATTTATTGCAACCCACACGCATGACATGTTCCAGGAACAGAGTAAGACCAGGGGAGAGCAGACGGCCCTCATAGAAGAGATGGTGGGAAATCAAAAGGTAGTACGCACCTTCTCGAGGGAAGAGGCGGTGAAGGCACGGTTCGGGGAGATCAATGACAGATTGCAGAAATGCTCTCTGAAGGCCATCTTTTATTCCTCGCTGGTAAACCCCTCTACCAGATTTGTCAACAGCATCGTGTATGCCGGCGTTGGCATTTTCGGTGCTTTCCTTGCCATCCGCGGAGGCATCACCGTGGGACGATTGTCCTGCTTTTTGAGCTATGCAAACCAGTATACAAAGCCATTCAACGAGATCTCCGGCGTGGTGACGGAGCTGCAAAATGCCTTCGTCTGCGCCTCCAGAGTCTTTGCGCTGATCGATCAGGAGCCGCAGGTTCCCGAGGACGAAGATGCGGTGACACTCGGGACGGCCAGGGGCAACGTGGAATTGCAGAACGTGTATTTTTCCTACGTACCGGAAAAGAAGCTTATTGAAAACTTTAACCTTACCGTGAAGCCCGGCCAGAGGGTTGCCATTGTTGGCCCGACCGGCTGCGGGAAGACAACGGTGATCAATCTGCTGATGCGCTTTTATGACGTAAATTCGGGTAAGATCGCCGTGGAAGGCGTGGACGTAAGGCACCTTACCAGAGGGAGTCTGCGTACCAATTACGGCATGGTGCTTCAGGAGACCTGGCTTCGGAGCGGGACCATTTTAGACAATATCCGCATGGGAAAACCAGAGGCTACGGAGGAAGAGGTCAAGGCTGCAGCCAAGGCGGCTCATGCCCATGGCTTTATCAAGAGATTGCCCAAGGGCTATCACACGGTGATCAGCGAGGACGGAGGAAGCCTATCACAGGGCCAAAAGCAGCTTCTTTGCATTGCCAGGGTGATGCTTTGCCTGCCGCCCATGCTGATCCTGGATGAGGCAACCTCCTCCATTGACACAAGAACGGAATTAAAGATCCAAAATGCCTTTGCCAGGATGATGGAAGGGCGTACCAGCTTTATCGTCGCCCACAGATTATCCACCATCCGTGAGGCGGACGTGATCCTTGTGATGAAGGACGGAAACGTCATAGAGCAGGGGGATCATGAAAGTCTTCTGGCAAAGAACGGGTTCTACACAAATCTCTACAACAGCCAGTTTGCAGGATGAGAAAAGCATAAAGTGACTTAGGAAAAGGCCTTCGCATATGTTAACGACAAAGGATCGCAACGTATGCGGAGGTTTTTTATGGCACTGATCGTTTTGGACGCAGGACACGGCGGAGAAAATCCCGGGGCCACGTATCAGGGGAGACAGGAAAAGGATGACGCGCTGAAGCTAGTCTTGGCCGTGGGTTCCATCTTAGAGAACAGGGGGCAGGAGGTATACTACACCAGGACCACGGATATTTATGAGTCTCCCCAGCAAAAGGCGGCGGAGGGAAATCAGGTGGGAGCGGACTATTTTGTGTCCATTCACCGAAATTCCAGTCCCTATCCGAACCAATATACGGGAGTAGAGACGCTGGTTTATAACCGCTATGGATTGGCAGCGCAGATGGCAAAGAACGTGAACGCGCAGCTGGAGAAGATTGGGTTTGTTAATCAGGGGATCAGTGAAAGACCAAATCTTGCGGTGCTCCGCAGAACCCGCATGCCTGCCATCTTGATCGAGGTTGGCTTTATTAACAACGATGCGGACAATCGACTCCTGGACAGTCGTTTTGACGAAGTGGCAAATGCCATTGCCCAGGGAATTTTAGAGAGCATTGCCTAAGAAGCGATAAGCGGGAAACCATTTTTTTGTCTTGAGGTGAAAAGCGTTTTGGAGTATACTTAGTAAGGAAAAGCAGATGGCATCGGTAAATGTGGCTGAAGGAAAGCACGGGATGAGGGTGCCGACGGAGGGCGCGAGTGCTTACGGAAGGTGTGATTACTGACGGAAGGTGCGTTTGATGACGGAAGATGCGAGGAAGAAAGGCGGGCTGCGGAATGTATAAGATCATGATCGTGGAAGATGAACCGGGTATCAGGGAGGCAGTGGCAGCCCAGCTTGGAAGCTGGGACATGGACGTAAGGATCGTCACGGATTTTAGGAAGGTGATGGCGGACTTTGCAGAGTATGCACCGCACCTTGTATTGCTTGACATTTCCCTTCCCTTTATGAACGGCTATCATTGGTGCAAGGAAATACGGGCAATTTCCAAGGTGCCCGTTATTTTTGTTTCCTCCGCATCCGATAACATGAACATTGTCATGGCCATGAACATGGGGGCGGACGACTTTATCGCAAAGCCCTTTGACGGAAGCGTTCTGGTGGCAAAGGTGCAGGCTCTGCTCCGCAGAACCTATGATTTTGCGGAGAGCGTTCCCGTGTTGGAGCATCGAGGAGGCCTGCTGAACACGGAGGAAGGCAGCTTTTATTACAATGGGGAGAAGATAGCGCTTTCCAAGAATGAATTCAGGATCCTTTTGACACTCATGAAAAATAAGGGAAAGATCGTCAGCCGGGAAAAGCTGATGGAGGCCCTTTGGCAGACGGATGCCTTTGTGGATGAAAATGCCCTGACGGTAAACGTGGGGAGACTTCGCAAAAAATTGGAGCTGGCTGGTCTGGATGGATTTATCGAGACGAAATTTGGGCAGGGGTATTTGATCCCGTCGGACAATTAGGCGGAAGACCCGGTGAAAGAAAAAGTGGGAGATGCCAGATGAAATATGGTTTTGGAACGTATCTGAAGGAACGGATGGGGACGATTGCGGGCTTTCTTATGGCAGTGGGTATTTTTGGACTGACGTTTGGATTGTACCGTTTTCCTCCGGAGGCGGTTTTTTATCCGGCGCTTTTAAGCGCCCTGGTCCTGTTGGGAATAATGATCTGGGAGTGGAAGAAAGCAGAAAGAAAGCATCAGCGCCTTCGTGAACTGATTTCCCTGCCGGATGACCTGATGGAGACGTTAAGGGCTTACGATCACCAGGAGGATCAGGACTATCAGGAGCTGATGCTGGCTTTGGCTGAGAAGTCTGCGGGAGAGGCTTACGGTTATCAGAGGCACCTGACCGATACCATGGAGTATTTTACCACCTGGGTACACCAGATCAAGACGCCCATTTCCTCCATGCGGCTTCGCCTGGAGGGATTGGACAGTACCGCGTCCAGGGCGCTGTCTGAGGATCTGTTCCGGATTGAGCAGTACGTGGAAATGGTTCTGACCTATCTGCGTCTGGACAGTGAATCCACGGATTACGTTTTCCGGGAGTGCAGCGTGGATGAGGTGATCAAGTCAACGCTTAGAAAGTTTGCGGGCCAGTTTATCGGCAGGTGCTTAAAGCTCTCCTACGAAGAAACGGACCTGAACATTGTGACGGATGAGAAATGGCTGGCCTTTGTCCTGGAGCAGATCACGTCCAATGCCCTGAAATATACGCCGGAGGGCGGCATTACCATAGGCGTGGAGGAACCTGGCAGATTGTACGTAAAGGACACGGGACTTGGCATAGCACCTGAGGATCTTCCGCGGATCTTTGAGAAGGGGTATACCGGTTATCGCGGCAGGGAGGATAAGCGTGCCAGCGGCCTTGGCCTGTATCTTTGCAAGAGGATCTGCGATAATCTTGGCATCCGCATTTGGGCAGAGTCGGCGCCGGGAGAAGGAACCTGCGTGTATCTGGATCTCGAACAGAAAAAGAGCGATCCGGAATAAAAGTGACAAATTTGTTAGATTTAGGGCTTGCTTTGTTAGAAGATGAAATGGAGGCTGCCGGCAGTTTTATGCTAAACTCCTATTGTAAACAAAGCAAGGAGGCAACAGGAAATGACTTTATTGACTGTAGAACATTTGAAAAAAGTATATTCCACAAGATTTGGCGGAGCAAAGGTGGAGGCGCTGAAGGACGTCAATTTCACGGTGGAAAGGGGAGAGTACGTGGCCATCATGGGAGAATCCGGGTCCGGAAAGACCACGCTCTTAAATATTCTGGCATCTCTGGATAAGCCTACTTCCGGAAAAGTTCTGCTGGATGGAAAGGAAACGTCACGCATTAAGGAGAGTGAGCTGGCAGAGTTTCGTCGGGATCATCTGGGATTTGTATTCCAGGATTTCAATCTTTTGGATACCTTTTCCCTGGAGGACAATATTTATCTGCCCATGGTACTTGCAAGGAAGAGCTATCAGGAGATGAGCGGGAAGCTTGCGCCCATTGCAAAAAAGCTTGGAATTTCCGAACTCTTAAAGAAGTATCCCTACGAGATCTCCGGCGGACAGAAGCAACGCGTGGCCGTTGCCAGGGCGCTGATGAATGATCCCCAGATCCTTCTTGCGGATGAACCCACGGGAGCGCTGGACTCTAAGTCCACGGATGAACTTTTGAACCTGTTCTCCGAGATCAATAAGGGAGGACAGACCATCCTGATGGTAACCCATTCCGTGAAGGCGGCCAGCCATGCGGGAAGAGTACTCTTTATCAAGGACGGCGAGGTATTCCACCAGATCTATCGGGGAGATTGCAATAATGAACAGCTCTATCAGAAAATCTCAGACACCCTGACCCTCCTTCAGGCGGGAGGTGAGAGAAGATGAGAGCTCCGTTTTTTCCAAAGCTTGCCGTAAGCGGCATGAAAAAGAACAAACAGATCTACGTGCCCTACCTTTTGACCTGCATTGGAACTGTCATGACCTTCTACGTACTGCATTCCCTGAGCTATTCACCCTATCTTGGGCAGATGCGGGGCGGAAGGACGGTAGAAACGAGTCTGGGGCTCGGAAAGTTTGTGATCGCGGTTTTCTCCGTATCATTTTTGCTGTATTCCAACTGTTTCCTGAATCGGCGAAGATATAAGGAGTTTGTCCTGTATCACGTTCTGGGCATGGGAAAGAGGGGACTTCGGCGTATTATTTTCTGGGAGTCTTTGTTTGTGGCGGTGATCGGACTTGCTTTTGGGATTATCTCCGGCATTCTTCTTTCAAAGATGGCAGAGCTCCTTCTGGCGAACATCCTGAATTCGGAAGTAAGCTATGCAATGCACGTGGAGCCGGCGGCCATTTTGTTTACCGTGGTGGGTTACGGCATCATTTTTTTCATCCTGATGGTGAAGTCCCTTATCACGGTGCAGATGACAAAGGCATTGGAGCTGTTCCACAGCGAAAATCTGGGAGAAAAGCCTCCCAGGACCAATTGGATCTTGACTATTCTTGGAATTATACTGTTGGGGGGCGCCTACTGGATCGCCGTCTCCATTAAATCGCCTTTGTCAGCGCTGGTAACCTTCTTCATTGCCGTGATCATGGTGATCATTGCCACTTATTTTCTCTTTATTGCAGGCTCCGTTGCCCTTTGTAAGGTCTTAAAGAGCAATAAGAAATATTATTATCAAAAGCAGCATTTTGTCTCCGTGTCCTCCATGGTGTTCCGCATGAGAAGAAACGGCGCGGGTCTGGCATCCATCTGCATCCTGTGTACCATGGTGCTGGTAATGCTGTCCTCTACCTCCAGCATGTATTTTGGCATGGAAGATGCCATTGAAGGACGGTATTGCAGGGAAGGGGAGATTGCCATTCACCTGTTCAGCTTCGACGATCTGGAAGGCGAAAATGAAGAAAAGCTGCTGGAGGTTTATGGCAAAGTCTTTGAAAAGCATGGCGTAACGCCAAAGAACGTGCTTAAGTACGTATATGCGGAAGCGGAAGGACTCATTGATGGATCGGAACTGGTCGTGGAGGGCGGTCCCCAGGGGACGCTGGAAGACGCGGCCGTTTTTGACAAGCTCAGGCAGGTGGAGATCATTCCGCTCGAAGATTATAACAGACTGATGGAAACAAATCTGACGCTGGGGGAGGGAGAAGCTTATCTCTATGAGACCAACGCATGTTACCGGGAAAATAGTCTTTCCATTCTTGGCGTAAGCTGGGAGATCAAGGGGAAGCTTACTGAAATGTTCCCGATAGGGGAGAATGAAGCCTCCGTGATTCCAAGCATTGTACTGATCGTGGGAGATAAACACTCGGCAGATCCTCTCTTTCAGTACAGTGAGGGGCCCTATGATTATCACCCGGTAAGTGCCAGATGGTATTACGGGTACGACCTTGGCGTGTCTGACGAAAAAAGCATAGAGGTGTATAATGAACTAAGAAACGCGTTTTGGA
Source organism: uncultured Lachnospiraceae bacterium (assembly GCA_900320485.1). Lineage (GTDB taxonomy): Bacteria > Bacillota > Clostridia > Lachnospirales > Lachnospiraceae > Acetatifactor. The sequence goes on from ONSO01000114.1 coordinate 6,788, forward strand.
GCGAGGAGCTGAGTTTTACCCGGAACGGAAACGGAGGCTACAGCTATTATTCCTCCTGCCTGGCGCTGGAAAAGGATGATTTCATCGGAACCTACGGGGGGCTTTTCTTCCTTGGCATTATTTTAAGCATTTTGTTTATCGCAGCCATGGTGCTCATTATCTATTACAAGCAGATTTCGGAAGGCTACGAGGACCAAAGCAGATTTGAGATCATGCAGAAGGTCGGCATGACGAAGAAGGACATCAAAAAGAGCATCAATTCCCAGATCCTGACGGTGTTCTTTGCGCCGCTGATCCTTGCAGGCATTCATCTTGCCTTTGCCTATCCGATGATCTGGAAGATCCTAAAGCTCCTTTACGTAAGGAACCTTTCGCTGCTCATCAGTCTTACCATTGTGGATTTCATCGTATTTGGCATTTTCTATGCCGTTTTGTACAAATTGACGGCAAGAGTATATTTCAAGATCGTCAGCGGAGGAAACCGCGACTGATAAAAATGCCGTTATGAAAAATGACGCCTCTCCAAAGCCGGAGGGGCGTTTTCAATTGGCAATTTATGTAAATAATTTGGCACGTTTTGGGTAGTTTACGCATTGATTTTTTTGCCTTGGCATATTAAGATAAGATATAAGGGTAATTATGCTTAAGTGGAAGCGCGATTTTGGAAATGATGGAGGATGCAGCGTGTCAAAACAAGTTTACCGGAACGTATTTAAGGAGATTGGAAAGAAGGATCAGGAGATCCGGGACAGATTGGAACAGATCAAACAGGATTTCTTTTATGGGCCGGACAAGGTCTATTTTACCGCGGGAGATGACATGGGGTATCTGGAGGATACGGGAAACCATGATGCCCGCACGGAAGGCATGTCCTATGGCATGATGTTCTGCGTGCAGCTTGACATGAAGGAGGAATTTGACCGGATCTGGAAGTGGGCAAAGACTTACATGTACATGGAGGATGGGTTCAACGAAGGGTACTTCGCCTGGTCCTGCGCCGTGGACGGCAAGAAGAATGCCTATGGTCCGGCACCGGACGGAGAAGAGTTCTTTGCCATGGCCTTGTTTTTTGCGTCGCACAGATGGGGAGACGGCGAAGGAATCTTTAATTATTCCCATGAGGCAAAGGAAATCCTGCGCGCGGTTCTTCACAAGGGTGAGAACGGCAGACCCGGATTCCCCATGTGGAACCGGGACAATAAGCAGATCCTTTTTGTGCCCGGCATTGATTTTACGGATCCATCCTATCACCTGCCGCATTTTTACGATTTATTTGCGCAGTGGGCCTATGAGGAGGATCGGGAGTTTTGGAAAGAGGCGGCAAAGGCCAGCAGGGAATATCTGGCGAAGGCCTGTCATCCCGTCTCCGGCATGAATGCGGAATATGCGGAATTTGACGGAAGTCCCATGTCAAGACCTCTTAAGTGGTCAAAGGACAGGCATGACTGGTTCTACAGTGACGCATACCGCACCGTTGCCAACATAGGTCTGGATTATGAGTGGAACGGCCCTGAACCTGAAGGCATTGCATCCCGTAGGGATTCTTGTTACGACGGCGCAGGGCGCTCTGGCCGTGGACGGGCCTATTTCCCTGACAAGCCCTGACCAGACAAAGGCTTTGGCGGCACAGTGGGTTTCCCGTTTCTGGAAGGAGCCGCTACGCACCGGTGACAGAAGGTATTATGACAATTGCCTTTATATGTTTGCATTTTTGGCTTTGAGCGGAAATTACCGCATTTATTAATTCGCGCGGATGGCGCAGAAACTTGGAGGATGAGAACATGGCCGGACCGAAAGCACCGAAGGACCCTACTGCGAAGGGGAGCAGCTTTTATATTTGCAGACAAAAGGAAGTGGCGGGTAATCCGACGCCGGATGGAAAGGGCGTTCAGTATATTTATCTGGATGGTTCAAGACTGACCACCTTTGCAAAGATGGTGGGAAACATTACGGATGAGGATATGATCAAGAATCTGGAGACGGCGGAAGGGTTCTTTAACATGGTGGCCGGCATTGGCGTCACCGTGGAGGCTGACGATCAGGATCAGATGGTGGATTTCGTATTCCAGATGTACGGGAAAAAGGATACTTACGGATCCGGCGACGTGATCCGGACGTCCTGTAAGCCGGACGGCATGGAGCATATTTTGTGGCTGGATGATTACAAGTGGGGAGACGATAACGCCGTGGTTGGTCAGATGCGCTTTGAATTTGACCGCCCGGAGAGGCTTGCCACCGTTGACGTAAAGTTTTATCTCAGGGAGGGCTTTACGGCGCCGGAACAGGAAGAGCGCACGAAGATCGACGTGGAGGGAGAACATTATCAGGCCATCTTAAAGCGTTCCCTGATGAATCTGGGAAATTATGCGCGGGTGAAGAAAGTATTGGATCGTGCAAAGCGTGGTGAGGAAGTGACCATTGCCTTTATCGGCGGTTCCATCACGCAGGGCGCCGGTGCGACACCCATTCACTTAAAGTCCTACGCTTATCAGACGTGGGAGCGTTTTAAAAAGAATTTTGGAGAGAACGTAAGGCTTATCAAGGCCGGAGTGGGCGGAACTCCTTCCGAGCTTGGCATGATCCGGTTTGAAAGAGACGTGCTGAGAGAGGGCAAGGTAAAGCCTGACCTGATCGTCATTGAGTTTTCCGTGAATGATGAAGGCGATGAGACCAAGGGCCTTTGCTATGAGAGCCTTGTGCGCAAATGCCTTGCATTGTCTGATGATACGGCAGTGATCCTGATCCATGCGGTATTTGCCAATGACTGGAACCTTGAGGAGAGACTGGGGCCCGTGGGCGAGAGGTATGAGCTTCCCATGGTGAGCGTCCGCCAGGGCGTGGTATCGCAGTTTTACTTAAAGCCCGACACGGGAAGAGTGCTGACTAAGAGCCAGTTCTTCTACGACGTGTTCCATCCTACCAACGTGGGACATACCATTATGGCAGACTGCCTGATCCACCTGATGAAGACCATTGACGCATCGCCTGCCATGGAGGATGGGGACTGGAGAAGCAAGGAGCCCGTGTTCGGCACTGCCTTTGAGAACGTGGAGCTGGTTGACGGTGCATGGAAGACGGAGCTTTTGCGGGAGCTTAAGACCGGAAGCTTTTGCGAGAAGGATGAGGATCTTCAGTTTGTGGAGCAGGATGACGTGCTAAAGCCCGTGGGAGAATTCCCGAACAACTGGCAGCACCTTCACGGGAACGAGCCGTTTACCGCAAAGATCAACTGTAAGTCCCTGCTGATCGTAAGCAAGGATTCCGGCTCACCGGAGTATGGCAAGGCAACCGTTACGGTGGACGGGAAGGAAGTGCTTACCATAGATCCCAGGGCCGTGGGCTGGACCCATTGTACGCCCCAGATCATCCTGCAGGGTGAAGAGAGCGCGGAGCACGTTGTTGAAGTAAAAATGATTCCCGGAGACGAGGATAAAAAGTTGACAATTCTTGGCTTTGGCGTGGTAAGATAAGATCGTAAATTTTTTGGTAGAAAGGTTTGAGTGGTAATGAGTCGTACGTGTGTGATAGCGCAGGGGGAACAATTAAGTCATTTTGTGTTGGAGAGCACGGTATTTCCGGGGGTTCAGAGGATCGCGGAAAAGGTGGCGAAGGATATTAAAGCCGTATGCGGCCTTCTGCCTCAGATCGTGGTGCAGGACGTGCTTCCGAAGGAACAGGCGTCTGCGGAAAGCGGCATGAAGGCACTGGAGGATTTCTTTGACAAGAGCGTGATCTTTGTTGGAACGCTGGGAAACAGTGAAACGCTGGAGTATCTTGGCGATTTCGGCGTGCTTGACGTTCCGCAGATCCGGGGAAAAAGAGAGGTCTACAGTATCTCTGTCATTGGTAATTCACTTGTGATCGCGGGAAGCGATAAGCTTGGAACCATCTATGGCCTTTTTGCACTTTCGGAATACATAGGCGTGTCACCCATGGTGAAATTTGGAGATGCCGTGCCGCAGCCAAGGCGTGAGCTGGTGGTGGGCGAGGATATTGAGACCGTTTCCAAGGAACCCAGCGTGAAGTACCGCGGATTCTTTATCAACGATGAGTGGCCTTGCTTTGGCAATTGGGCCATGGAGCATTTCGGCGGCGTCAATGCCAAGCTTTATGATCAGGTATTTGAGTTCCTGCTTCGCATGAAGGGCAATTACCTGTGGCCTGCCATGTGGGCATCCAGCTTTCCGCTGGATGGTCCTGACAGCCTTAACGAGGAACTGGCGGACATGTATGGCATTACCATTGCCTATTCCCATCATGAGCCCTGTCTGAGGGCAAGTGAGGAGTGGGATAAGGTAAAGGGGCCTGATTCCAAGTATGGCACGGAGTGGAATTTCCACACAAATCAGGAGGGACTGCTCAATTACTGGATGGATTCCTTAAAGCGCAGCGGCAAGTATCAGCACATGATCACCATCGGAATGCGCGGAGAAAGAGACAGCTCCATGCTTGGCCCGAACTCCACCCTGAAGGAGAACATAGACTTGTTAAAGAGCGTGATCAAAGCCCAGAGGGGACTGATCATGCATTACGTTAACTTTGACCTGAACAAGGTGCCTCAGCTCCTTGCCCTGTACAAGGAAGTGGAGGCCTACTTCTATGGCGATGAGGAGACGGAGGGCTTAAAGGATTGGGAAGAGCTGGAGAACGTGATCTTTATGCTCTGTGAAGATAATTATGGACACATGCGTACCCTTCCCACGGAGGAGATCCGTGATCACAAGGGCGGCTTTGGCATGTATTACCATCTGGATTATCACGGCGGCCCCGTATCCTATGAATGGATGCCTTCCACGCCGCTGTCCCTGATCTGGGAGCAGATGACGGAGGCTTATGAATATGGCATTAAGGACGTGTGGATCGTGAACGTGGGCGACGTAAAGGGAAATGAAATCGCACTGAATTACTTCATGGATCTGGCCTATGATTTTGAAAAGTGGGGCAGCACGGCCGTCAACAGTTATAAAGAATATTTGCTCCAGTGGGCCGCAAAGGTGTTTACCGGTGCGACCAAGGCACAGCAGCAGGCCCTTGCAAATATCTATGAGTGCTTTGTAAAGCTGAATTTTATGCGCAGGCCTGAGGCCCTGACTGCAGATACTTACCATCCCTGCAATTATGGGGAGACGGACCGGATCTTAAGCGCCGTGGATGCCGTGGAGACCTTAAACGAGCAGACCTTTGCGGAGCTGGATCGCATTTCCAGACTGCCGGCGTACAGTATGATCTATTATCCTGCCCGGATCAGCATGAACCTGATCAAGATGCAGCTTTTTGCAGGCAAGAATCATTTCTACGCGTCTCAGGGCCGCCCCATCGCCAATGCTTTCGGTGATTCCGTAAAGCAGTGCATCGAGGAGGATAAGAGACTTTGCCAGGAATTTAAGGAGTTCCGGAACGGAAAGTGGTCCGGCATGGAACTAGAGAAACACGTCGGATTTACAAAGTGGAATGATGACGGCTGGAGGTATCCCGTGAGAAACGTGGTGGAGCCCGTGACGGCGCCGAGAATGAGTGTCTCCAGGGCGGATTCCGCCATGCTTGCAACAAAGAATTACGGCGCTCCGCAGTGCATTTACGTCCATGATTTCCTGGATCAGGGAGTGGAGAAGGTAACGCTGGAGATCAGCAATGACGGTATCGGTTCCCTGAATTACGTGGTGAAGGGGGAAAACGGAGAGATTCCTGCGTGGCTTAAGGTTACTCCCATGGAAGGCGTTGCGGAAACCCTTTCCGAGGTGGTTCTTACCTGTGACCGTACGGAGGTGGAAGGAATTCAGACTGCAAGGCTTTTGATCAGTGACGGAGATACCGTGGTGGCAGTGGAAGTAAAGGCTGCCCGCGCAGACCTGACGGAGCTCCCTGCCAATACGTTCCTTCCGGATCCCGTGGAGAACGTGATCGTCATGGAAGCACATCATTTTGCTGCGAAGAAGGACGTGGAGGACGCAGGCTTTGTACATTTGGAGGGACACGGCAGAAGTGGAAACGGCATGAAGGTATTGCCTTCCACGGCAGAGTTCCAGCCCAAGGGAGAGAAGCCGGAGCTTACCTATCAGTTTGTTTTGCCTGAGGCAGGCAAGTATCGCGTGGAGATCTGGACGTCTCCCGTTAACTCGGTTGTAAACAACCGGGCCCTGCGCCTGCATTTGGATAACGGGATCCAGCAGAAGAACGTGAACGTGCTCAATCCCGGCTACCGCGGCGGCGACTACAATGATCCCAAGTGGTCTGCGGCAGTTATGAATCAGATCCACGTGATCGGCTCTGACATGAACTTTGAGGCGGGACTACAGCACTTAAGCATTGGCGCGCTGGAGGCCGGCGTGGTGCTTGAAAGGATCCTGATCTATTCTGCAGGCAAGAAGTTAAAGCCTTCTTATCTTGGACCGAAGGAAAGCTTCTTTAAGCAGAATTAAATAATGAAAAGATGAAAAAAAGCACGGGGCAAAGGCCTCGTGCTTTTCTTTTTCGGCTTATGGAATTTTAGGCATCCTGAGAGGCTTCTTTCCCGGAAGCATTCTCCGATTCTTCCTCCGCGGAAGGCTCCGGGAGAGTGAGAAGAACTTTCTCAATGCGGTTCTGATCCAAGCCCTGTACCTTTAAGGTCGTACCGTCGGGGAGCGTTACGGACTCGCCATCCTCCGGCAGGTCATTTAGGTATTCGATAAGGATGCCGCCGATGGAGTCATATTCTTCGCTGGTAAGATGAAGTCCCAGGGCATCGTTTACGTCATCAAGGTTCATGCTTGCCTCGATCAGGTAGTTGCGATCATCGATCTTCTTGATCTTCTCTATCTCGTCGGCATCGTATTCATCCCTGATCTCGCCCACGATCTCTTCCAAAAGGTCTTCCAGAGTGATCATGCCAACGGTTACGCCGTATTCGTTCAGCACAAAGGTTACGCTGGTGGTTTTTTCGCGGATCTCATAGAGAAGCTCGGAGATTTTTTTGTATTCATGGGTATAATGCGCTTCCCGCATGACGTTGCGGATCTGGAACTTCGAGGGATCGTCCGTTAAAATAAAGTCCTTAATGTTGATCAGACCTATAATGTTGTCCTTATCCCCTTCATACACGGGAAGACGGGTATACATGTGCTTGCGGAAAACGGATAGAACTTCATGATAGTCATCGTTTACGTTGACCGTTACCATATTGACCCTGGGGATCATGATGTCCTTGGCAAGGGCGTCCGAAAACTCAAACACGTTGTAAATGATCTCGCGCTCTTCAGATTCAATGACGCCGTCCTCATGACTTACGTCCACGTAGGTCTTTAATTCGTTTTCCGTCATGGTGCTGACTTTTTCGTTCGGATCCACGTGGAGAAGGAAGAGTACCACCCACGCCAGCTTGTCGATCAAAAAGATCAGGGGCGTTAACATCTGCATCAGACCATAGATCACGCCGGCATAAGCCAAGGCCAGCTTGTCAGCGTAATGCATTGCCCAGGTTTTCGGAATGACTTCGCCAAAGACCAAAACCAAAAGAGTCAATACGCCCGTGGCAATGCCGACGGCCAAATTGATCCTAAGGGCCAGGGTTGTAGCCAGGGCGGAAGCGGAAATGTTAACAACGTTATTTCCGATCAGTATGGCGCTGAGCATCTTGCTGTTATGATCCAGGATCTTATTTACCAAGGCGGCACGCTTGTTGCCTTCCTCCTCCAGGGAACGGAGTTTAACCCTGTTGGCGGTGGTGAGGGCCGTTTCGGCGGATGAAAAGAATCCTGAGAGAATCACCAATACAAATAAAATGATCAATTCAATGACAAAAGTTTGTATGTCATCTGGGGGAACCAAGTAAAACCACACTCCTTCGTAAAATATATTTAGAAAGTATCTTACAATAAATACTGCCAAGTTGTCAAGTTTTCTCAGAATTTCGCATAGAATGAACCATGGAAGATGGATTTGTCCAATGGTTTATGAAAAAAGAAGGAAAGGATGGGCATGGCATGGAAGGCATGACAAAAGCAGAGCAAATGAGGAAGGGGGCCGTGCCGTTGGCCTGTCTTTTCTTTATTTTGATGGCGTACGTGCTCACTGGGGTCTTGTTGTTTCTTCTGGCATTTTTCCTTTACCGGTTTCAGCTGAGCAGGCAGGCGGTAAACGTGGGCGTTATCGTGATCTATCTTGTCTCCACGTTCCTTGCAGGGTTTCTTGCGGGAAAAAAGGCGGGATCCAAAAAGTTTTTGTGGGGATTCTTTATGGGGGTGGGGTACTTTCTGATCCTGGCGGTCATTTCGCTCATGGCGGGGACGGGAACGGAAGGCAGCAGTTTTATGCCGTCATTTTTTCTGTGTGCGCTTGGAGGAACTCTTGGCGGAATGGTGAGTTGACAGATAAAATTTTTTGTGCTACAATAGCTTAGATTTATAAGTAAAACAAGTAGTAAGGATTTTACGTAAGGAGGTTTCATACATGAAACATATCAAGACTTTAACTACCAGAGACCTGAAGGAGTCCATGAAGAAGGGTGGCTGCGGCGAGTGCCAGACTTCCTGCCAGTCTGCATGCAAGACTTCCTGTACCGTAGGAAATCAGAGCTGCGAGCAGTTGAAGTAAGCGAATTACATATTCGAACTGAAAAAACCATCATAAGCAGCGATCAGTGGTCGCTGCTTATCTTTTGAGCTTTGAAAACGATTAGTTTCTTTATTTTGAAAGGAAGTTTTTTGTGATACACCAGTATAAAAGCAACGGACTGAACATTGTCATGGACGTAAACAGCGGCTCCATCCACGTGGTGGACGACATTGTCTATGACATGATACCATTGGTGGAGCCGTTGGTCGGAGAGGGGATCAAGGATCCCGAGACCATTAAGGCTGCAGTGGTACATCTTGCCGGCATTCCGTACCCTGAGGATCAGATCGGGGAGGCCGTGGAAGAGGTTTTGGAATTGGAAAAGAGCGGACAGCTTTTTGCCAAGGACATTTATGAAAATTACGTATTTGACTTTAAGAAGAGACCTACCGTGGTAAAGGCGCTCTGCCTGCACATTGCCCATGACTGTAATCTGGCATGTAAGTATTGCTTTGCGGAAGAGGGAGAGTACCATGGCAGAAGGGCTCTCATGAGCTTTGAAGTGGGAAAGAAGGCCTTGGACTTTTTGGTGGCCAATTCCGGGAAAAGGGTAAATCTTGAGGTTGACTTCTTTGGCGGCGAGCCACTGATGAACTGGCAGGTGGT
>ONSO01000110.1 GCA_900320485.1 uncultured Lachnospiraceae bacterium
TCAGTGAGCACTGCTCCTTCGGGGGAAAAGCCGGAAGACGGCATGGAGGGTACGGAGATCATCTGGGGTGCCAGGGTTTCATGGACGGACAATGCCATGGATGATTACCAGGCCGTCATTAGAAATGAGCTGAAAAAAGAGACGGCGGAGGGAGAGAGGCAAGTCACCGGGGTTAGATTCCTGGGGGAAGGCGGCTGCATCCGGCAGGGGAACCACGTCTTTAGCAGTTATAAAAAGGATTGGAGCGGCGTCAATGGCATCACGACGGACGGAGACGAGTTTTCAAAGCGGTTAACGGTGGAGACGGAGCGGATCGGCGCACAGATCCGTATTCTTGGACCTATTTCCGGCAAAAACGGGTATGTTGCCTGTTATTATGATTATAAGGACGGGAAGCCTTGTGATCACTGCTTTTATGAACTGGATGAAAGATTTCGGCTTGTGAAAAGCGTTACTGCAGATCTTCCGGAAGCAAATCAGTCCGTGCAGGAGATTATGGGAGATGCGGCCGGAAATTATCACCTGATCTTAAATGATTCCGGAACGACCAGGCCTTATTTGATCATCTCGCCGGAGGGAGAGAAGATTTTTGAAGGCAAGGTATCGCTTATTTCGGATCTGAAGCCCTTTGTAGATGGACGCATTGTAGTAAGCGAGCTTCTCATGGAGAGCAATGAGCGGAAATTCTCCGAGGGAGATGTAAAGGCGGGTACCCTTACGGAGCTTGCATTTTCCAAGGATGACGACGTGAAGGAAAGGATGCAGTCCCCTGCGTTTTTGGACGCTTTGCCTTTGGATGAGGACCGCATGGCTTTTTTTGAAAGGGATGGGATCTCTTTTTATAACCTTCGCACGAAGGAAAAAAGAACGGCATATCTGTGGTCAAATCACGGAATGATACCCAGCCGTCTGTTAGACGTAATGGTGCTTAAGGATGGGGCGCTTGCCGTTCTTTATGAGGATGAAAACCTTGAGGGGCAGATTTACCTGCTTCTGCGGCCAACGGGGGAAAAAGTGGAGCTAAAATCCATTACCATAGCCGTAAGGCCTGAAAACAAGGCATATTATGACGTGGCTGCCGCCTATTTCAAAATGAAATATCCGTCCTACGTGATCAAAGTAAAGGAGGATTATGATCAGACAAATCTTTTGACGCAGCTGGGGGCGGGAGACGGCCCCGTTCTGATCGATACCTCGCTGACGGGTTTTGAAGAGTTAAAGACTCTTTGGCAACCATTGGATGGTTTTTTGGAGCAAGCCGGGCTTGCAAAGGAAATGATTCCGGAGACGCTGGAATTTGGAAAAATTGACGGCGTGACCTATGGAATTACAAGGGACTTTAGGATCGACGTGCTTTTAACCTCAAAGGATGGGCCGGAGGATTGGGATTATGAGGGATTTTTGAATGCCTTGGAAGGCTTTGACGGATCGGCTTTTACACGCCGGGACATTACGGCGCCCTCAGATTGGCGTGAGGTATTTTTTGAAGTTTTGAGCACTGGGGTAAAGGACAATTATTACTTTGACGCGGAGACGGGAAACACCATTTTCTCAACGCCAAAGTTTGAGCGGGTCTTAAAACTGGCGGAGAAGGCACGCAAATGTCCTCCTGCCCGGGATGGCGCGGCCATTAGGGAAGGGGAGGCATTATGCGAGTTGACGGAGGTGTTTAACGTCTTTACGGCCATCCGGCTGTTTCGCAGGCTGGAAGCAAATGACGAACGGATCCTTGGGTATCCGACAAAAGACGGAGCAAGGGTTCTCCTTATGCCGAGGGCGCCGCTGGCCCTTCGAGCCACTGCCACGGAGGAAGAAAAGACCATCGCCTATACCTTCCTAAAGATTTATCTGTCGAAGGAAGCCGCGGCGGAGGGCAGCTTTTTCTCCGTGAGGAAAGATCTCCTTGAGGAGGCCTTTCAGGAGTATCAGGAAACGGTCGATCTTGAAAAGGAGTACGATACCTATGATCCGAACGTCATGCCGGAGATCCACTGGGACAGTGACGTGGCGGCGGTAAACGAGCTGCTTCGGCGCGGCGTGACCCGCAAGGCATTTCCGGATGGCCTGCAAAAGATCTTTGACGATGAATTAAAGGAGTATCTGGAAGGCAGGATAGGCGGAAAAGCCTTGGCGGATCATTTGCAAAACAGGGTCTGGCTGTATTTGGAAGAAATCCGCTAATTCCTTTTTTCGGCCGTTTTCTGAAGCCGCTCACACAGCGCAAGGAATTCCGGGTCATTTCTGACGGAATCAAAGGAGGGAGCACAGAAGCAGGTAGGAATAGCTCTGTGCGTGTGCAAAGTAGTCGCTGCCCTTGCTCATGCGGGTAAGCAGACTTTCGCGGCAATATTGCAGCGTGGACGTTTTAAGATTTTGGAAGCTTCGCCAAACTGGCGCAGTCTTGCCTAAATCATTCACAATGATAAAACGTCTTTAGAAAATTTTAAGGAAAGGGCAGATTGTAAACGGATACCTCACGTGGTATAGTATATTATAGTTTCAGCAAACAGAGAAGGAAAGAGAGGGAAACTATGTTACAAGACATACTGGAGGCTAAAAAGAATTTGTTTGCAGATGGGGTGCAGACGGTTCTCCGCGGGCAGGAAAACCGCAATCGCAGAGTTGTTTTTTTGAAGGGAAACCTTGTCCAAAATTCCAGAGGTGAAAGCAGGGGAATTAATGCAAGGGTACATGATCACGGCACTTATGGATTCGCATCCATTGCCGAGTATACGCCTGAGGCGGCGGAGAAGGTACTAAAGGCAGCAACGGAAAATGCAACTTTTTTGGCAAAGCATTCGACGAAAAAGATCCAGCTGCCAAAAACCATCGGCACGGGGGAGATCCCGTTAAACGCTCAGATTGTTGACACGGAGCAAAAGCTGCTCATAGAACTATGCCAGACCATTGACGCGTACGTGGAAAAGAAGTATCCGGATCTGTCCAGCCGCACCATTGTTTACACTGAGGATTCCATGGATAAGATCATTTATACTTCGGATGCGTGCAATGGGCATATTGTATCGCCCAGATGCTACCTTTACGTAATGATGAGTGCGGAGTCCAAGGAAGGTGCTCCCGTGGAGATGTTTAAGGCCTTTGGCGGATTTGGAAGTTTTTATGATCATTTTATGAATCCGGAAAAGCTGTATCCCGGCATCGACGAGCTCTATCGGAAATTGATGGATAAAAAAGAGGGCGTTTACGCACAGGCCGGTTATAAGACGGTGATCCTTGGAGGAATGATGGGCGGCATGCTTGCGCATGAGGCCGTTGGACATACGGTGGAAGCCGATCTTGTACGCGGCGGCAGCGTAGCCGGACCGAATCTGAATAAGAAAGTGGCTTCCGAGCTTGTTACCATGGTGGATTTTGCGCATGAGTATAATGGAGAGATGGCACCGCTCCCCGTATATCTGGATGACGAGGGCATAAAGGCAGAGGATGCGGTCCTCATTAAGGATGGTACCCTTGTAGGCTACATGAATGACAGGGAGAGCGCGCAGGCCTTTGACGTGGCGCCCTTGGGAAATGCACGCGGATGGACGTTTAGCGACGAGCCCCTGATCAGAATGCGCAATACCTGCATTTTGCCCGGAAAGAATACGGTGGAGGAGCTGATCGCTTCCGTGGATGACGGATATTATCTGATCGATTCCGGAAATGGTCAGGCAGACCTTACGGGTGAATTTATGTTTGGCGTGACCTGTGGCTATGAGATCAAGAACGGAAAGCTCGGCAAGGCTCTGCTCGATACGACGGTTTCCGGCGTTGCCTTTGACATGTTAAAGACGGTAGACATGGTTTCCGATACGGTGGAATGGTCCAGCAGCGGATTCTGTGGCAAGAAGCAGCCGATGCCCGTCGGCATGGGTGGACCGCACATGAGATGTAAAATCATGATCGGAGGCAGGTAATCTTAGAAACCACGGAATGGAGAGAGAATATGAGCGAATTAAGAGAATTGGCAGATCGTTTTGACGTCGTTTTGAAGAATAAAAATCTTGAGAAATATACCTACACGTTATCTAAATCCGAGAAGCAGGAAATGAACGTAGAGGGCGGCGAATTTAAGCTGATGCGCACCGTGTTTAACAATAACGCGTCCCTGAGCGTATGGCTTGGGACCAAGGTCGGCAGCGTAGGCGGCAATGACTTAAGCGGGGAAGCACTGGAAAAGCTTGCGGATGACGGCATCGCGGCAGCGCAGTCTGCAGATGAGGACCCTTGTCATGATTTTGGACCTGACCAGGGCAAGGACGTGTTTTGGCAGGGCGTCCGGGAGCCTGACATGGATCTGTTCCTGGAGAGGGTAAAGGAATTTCTTGCCGCCGTTGCAAAGGAGTTCCCCAAGGTGAAGGTCATGATGGCCATGGCTTCTTATGACAGATGGAACTGGATCTCACGCAATACAAACGGAACGGAGTTTGAAGGCTTTGGAGGTCAGTATAGCTTTGTCATTGAGATCAGTGCCGGGGAAGGAGACAAGACCACGGGCATTGACGGCGCGGGCTTTACGACAAAGGATCTGAGCAAGCCCTTTATGGAGATGGGCGACATACGCCAGCATCTGATCGACTTGCAAAACAGCATTGACACGAAGAGCGTGGAGGGAAAGTTTGAAGGAACCGTGATCCTGACGCCGGGATGTGCTTCGCAGTTTATCAGTATGATCGTTTCCAACTATATGGGTGATGGCGTCATCATAAACGGAACCAGCCAGTGGCTTGACAAGGTGGGCGAAAAGGTGGCAGATGAAAAGCTTACCATCGCATTGAATCCATTTGACGAAAGAATTGTCATGGGTGAGAGAGGAACGCAGGATGGTTACCGTTCGGAGGCGGTAACCCTGATTGACAAAGGTATTCTCAAGATGCACCGATTAGGGCTTTACGGCTCTAAAAAGACGGGACGGCCTCTTGTGAAGAACAGCGGCTGGGATCTTGTGGTGGAGCCGGGAGATCAGAGCCTTGAGGAGCTGATCGCTTCAGTAGACAAGGGCCTTATCATGGGGAGCTTTTCCGGCGGTCATCCCGGAGCAAACGGCGAGTTTTCCGGCGTTGCCAAGAATAGCTTCCTGATCGAGAACGGTAAGGTAAAACACGCCGTTTCGGAGACCATGGTAAGCGGAAATCTGGGAGAAGCCGTTAAAAGGATCCGCGGAATTTCCAAGGAGCAGCTGATCGATGGATCCACCGTTGTTCCCTATATTGCCATGGACGGTATCTTGATCTCGGGAAAATAAAACGGTCGCAGGTATGGAAAACTGGAGTGATCCCGAAAAAAATGAAAGCGTGATCCCGAAAAAATAATGAAAGAGGGATTGACGTTTGTATAATAACGTGATATCTTAAGCTTCGCAACTTCATAAGAAAGTTGAGCCGATGCTTTGATAAAAGAGTAAATGGATTGCAGGGGAAAGTGCGTCCATTTGCTTTTTTCTCAAGGCATCGGCTTTTTGTCATGCCTGAAAATGGTTCCTTGAAAACAAAATACACCTTCTTTTCGGCGGCCGGCCCGGGGAAGCAGCGCCATAACCTGCATATGCAGTAAGCGTGCCAAGGGAATGAACCGGAAAGAAGCGTGTGATAACCGTTTGTTAAATGGGCAAGCGCCCGCAACGTAAGAAAGTGAGGCATGACAAATGAAAGAAATGATGCTGACGAACAGACATGTTTTAAGAGTAAGGGATCTGGATAAGGATTGGTCAAAGAAGGCTTTCGAGTCTTGTGAGAGATTTTTGCAGGCATCGTCGCTGCTTGCGGAAAAGGAGTATTTGGGTTTTGCCATTTTGCCGCGGGAGGGCGGCAACTTTCAGGCCAACGTATTTACCAGCACTGGCGCAAAGGTGGCAGATGAGGATTTTCGCTGGATGTTTGAAACAAGTGCGCTGGTGGAGAAGGCAGGCTGGGATCAGCCGGAAGTTGGGCCTGGCAGCTGCCATCACTATGTCCTTCAGCGGGAGAAGGAGAAAGTAAGCGGCAATTCCGACAAGGAGTTTGCCAGGCATTTTAAGGACTATTATCAGGCAGTCCGCACTCTTTCCGCGCGGGTATGTCTGCTTGCAGGTCCGGAGCGGGAAGGCGGAAGAGGCCTGCTTTTACTTGGGTTAACGGGGGAGATGACCTTGCGGATGCGTACGATCCTGCTGCTATTATTTCCGGGAACCGTTGTTCGGGAGATCCGGGAGCCGGAGGAGTTAGAAAGGCTCCAAAAGCTTCCTGCAGGATATCTCATGGATGGCATGATGGGGATCATGGCTATTCTGCACGAGCAGTATGAAGCGGAGAAAGAGGCACGGGCGGATCACCCGGACGGATGCACGGAAGAAAATCCGTGGATATCGGTGGATGACGAGGAATTTGATCTTGCAGACGATGACTTTGAGCCGGCATTGCTTGGCACCGAGGAGATGCTTTCCCAAGATCTCCCGGATGATGCATCCATCGAAGAACTGGAACTGTCGGTCAGGGCGTTTAATTGCCTGATGAGGGCAGGGATCCGGACGATGGGGGAGCTCCGTGCCATGTCAGTGGAAGACCTTCTGAAGGTCAGAAACCTCGGTAGGAAAAGTGCAAGAGAAATTTTGGAGAAGCTGGGCAGGGAAGGGGAAGTGCCGGAAGAAGGGACGGATACGGAGAAGGCTGAAGGTAAGCCCCGGGGGAAGGAAGCATCCGAGGTGAAAAAGATGGAACAGGATCCCTTCGAGACCCTGCAAAACCTTGTGGGGCTTGCAAACGTAAAGGAACAGGTAGGGAAGATCGCAGCATTTGGAAGGATGAGACGCGACCTGGAAGAGAAAAGGCAGGCATGTGAAAAGCTGGTGCTGAACATGGAGTTTGTCGGTAATCCGGGGACGGCGAAAACAACCGTGGCCAGGATTCTGGCGAAGATCTTTTACAAAATAGGACTTCTGGAAAGCAGCGAGATTCTGGAGGTGGGGCGGCCTGACCTTGTGGCAGGATACGTGGGACAGACGGCGGAGCGGGTGAAGGAGGTATTCGGGAAGGCCAGGGGAAGGCTTCTTTTCATCGATGAGGCCTATTCCATGGTGGATGAGTGTAAGAATAATTTCACTGACGAAGCCATCAGCACCATGGTTCAGGAGATGGAGAATCACAGAGAGGAGACCATTGTGATCTTTGCCGGTTATCCTGAAAAGATGGATGCCTTTTTTGAGACCAATCCGGGACTGCGTTCGAGAGTTCCTTTCCGCGTATGCTTTGAGGATTACAGCGCGGAAGAAATGGTCCGGATCACGGTGACGGAAGCAAAAAGGAGGGGATTTGAGGTCAGCAAGGCGGGGGCGGAGAAAATAGAGGCCCTGTGCATGGACGTGGCCGATCAGGCAGATGCCGGGAATGGACGCTTTTGCAGAAATCTGGCGGAGAATGCCATATTAAATTATGCGGCCAGAGTCTATGGGAAGGAAGGAACCGGTCAGGGCGACTTTGTCCTGACGGAAAAGGACTTCTCCGTCTTGGAGAAAACCTCCGAAACAAGAGAAGTCCATACCATTGGATTCTTAAGCGACTTAGATCTTTGATAAAATGTAGTCCACCATCTCGCCTACGTTCTTCATGGAAGTAACCTCGCCGATGTTGAACTTGATGCCAAAGCATTTCTCAACGGCTACGATCAGGTTGACGTGCTCTAAGCTGTCCCAGTCCTCAATGTCCTTCGCGGTGGTGGCGTCGAAGACTTCAATGTCTTCGTCGTCAAACACCTCCCGAAATACGGGATTCAGTTTTGCGTAAACTTCTTCTCTGCTCATGATCATTCCTCCGTTACTTTGATTACTTTATTTTTGTCTTGATAGTTATCCGGGATGCGGAATTCCCAAATGCTGTTGCCCTCCTGGTCCTCCGAGACCTTCTCAAATCCAAGATCTCCGTAAAAATTCCGGACCATGGCATTCTTGGCCGTGGGATAGTAGTAGCCCATGAGGCGGTCAATGCCGTTTTTGCGGCAGCGGTGGACAATGGCGTCAAGGAGGGCAAGCTCCATGTCACGCTTTAGCACGCGGCAGCTCATAAGCCAAAGCTCCAAGTGGAGTACGGTACCCTCGGGCCGTCCAATGGCGACCGTGACAACGCCGTTATCCCCAAATTTATCGGCCAGTTTTCCGTAGAAGGTAAAGCGGTTTTTCGCCGCTTCCTCAATTTCACTTTGCGTATAACGCTTTGTCGTAAGGTTAAACTGGTTGCTCTTATTGGTGAGCTGGGCGATCCTTGCCTCGTACAAAGGCTCAAAGGGCTTGATCACGGCCTCCATCTCCAGCGAGAGGAGATAATCCCCGTAGTTGGCAAAGCTCTTTAAGGTCTGGGCCCGCTGGACGTTTGCCTTGTACATTTCATTGCGGGCAAGGTCATCCTTGGAGAGCTTTAATACTTCAAAATAACCGTGGCGGTCAATCTCGCGGATATATTTGTCAACGGTGCTAATGGCGGGAACGCTGACGGTGGGGAG
>ONSO01000025.1 GCA_900320485.1 uncultured Lachnospiraceae bacterium
GTGGACATGCTGGAATTGGAATGCGATGAGAGAGTTTGCCAGGGTATGACTGATGAAGAAAGACTAGTTTATTTGGAGGGCATTCAGCACACCTTAAAAGGCGAACCCAAAAAGAATATCGGCCTGGGCATGGGATTTGTGACGAGTCATAACGCGAGAATTTTGGAGCGCAGATATCGCGAAGCCCTGAACCCGGTCAAAAGATATTCTAACACGGTGACCGCACTGTTGGCCGTAATCTGCATCTTGGTATTTGCTGCGTCTTATACTGTGATTATTCAGCCGGGTACCAGGCCGGAAAATGTGGCTGAGATTATGGATAATCATCCGAAAGATCAGGTGGAAGAGGAATTTATTATTCGGCTTCCAGATGGTAGTTACTTGCTAATTTCTGATATGAAATGGAAAGCATATTTAACGGAGGAAGAGATTCACCAACCTCCTTACAGCGGTCTTCCCATCTTTGATAAAGTGAAGGGAGATTAAGCCTATGAAAACTTTTTTAGGTATAATGATTGCAGTTCAGCTTTTGGCTGTACCTAGTGGAGCAGAAATGACTTGTCCTCAGGAATCTGAAGCCATTGTGATGGAAGCGCAAAGTAATGCAGGACTTATGCGTGTAGAAGAATTCAAGTGGTACTATAGAGAGTACAACGGTGAGTGTCAAAGAAGACTTTGGTCTGTAACATATGGCTATTGGGTAACAGATTGGCTTCCTTGTAATACTTAATAAGTAAATAGTGCAGAATGTTCAGAGTTTTTTGGGCGTGCTACGGCGCGCCCTTTTTAGTATCTATAAGCGCAGATTCGATTCAAGCTCGTTCTTAACTTCTCACAGCCTTATCAGTTGATTTTTTATATAATCCATGTTGTTTAGCGTCATGCTTCCAAATTTTGAACATACCCCTCGGAAAGGCTAATCCACGCGTCAAAATCTTGCGTTGGATTAGCTATCAAGCTTTCAATTCTCGGTCAACAGTCTCGGAAAGGCTAATCCAAGTCTCGAAATCTTGCATGGGATTAGCTATCAAGATTTAATCCTCCGCTATCTTCGACGAAAAGGCTAATCCAAGTCTTGAAATCTTGCATGGGATTAGCCGTCAAGCTTTCAAATCTCGGCCAGTACCCCCAAAAAGGCTAATCCAAGTGGCGAAATCTTGTGTGGGATTAGCCGTCAAGCTTTTAATTCTAGGCCGGCAGCCTTGAAAAGGCTAATCCAAGTGGCGAAATCTTGCATAGGATTAGCCGTCAAGCTTTCAATTCTTGGTTAACAGCCTCGAAAAGGCTAATCCAAGCCTCAAAATCTTGCATGGGATTAGCTATCAAGATTTTAATCCTCCGCTATCATCGACGAAAAGGCTAATCCAAGTGGCGAAATCTTGCATTGGATTAGTCAACAAGCTTTCAATCCTTCGCTATCATCGACGAAAAGGCTAATCCAAAGCTCGAAATCTTGCATGGGATTAGCCGTCAAGTTTTCAAATCCCAGCCTGCATCCCCCAAAAGGCTAATCCAAGTCTTGAAATCATGCGAAGGATTAGCCGTCAAGCTTTCAAATCTCGGCCGACAGCCTTGAAAAGGCTAATCCAAGTGGCGAAATCTTGCATGGGATTAGCCGACAAGCTTTCAAATCTCGGCCAGTACCCCCAAAAAGGCTAATCCAAGTCTTTAAATCATGCATGGGATTAGCCGGCAAGCTTTTAATTCTAAGCCAGCGGCTTCGAAAAGGCTAATCCAAGTGGCGAAATCTTGCATGGGATTAGCCTGCAAGCTTTCAAATCCCGGACAGCAGTCGAAAAGGCTAATCCAAACATCAAAATCTTGCATGGGATTAGCCAGCAAGCTTTCAAATCCCAGCCGACAGCCTTGAAAAGGCTAATCCAAGTGGCGAAATCTTGTGTGGGATTAGCCAGCAAGCTTTCAAATCCCAGCCTGCATCCCCAAAAAGGCTAATCCCAGTGGCGAAATCTTGCGTTGGATTAGCCGTCAAGCTTTCAAATCCCGGACAACAGCCTTGAAAAGGCTAATCCCAGTGGCGAAATCTTGCATGGGATTAGCCGACAAGCTTTCAAATCCCGGCCTGAATCCCCCAAAAGGCTAATCCAAGTGGCGAAATCTTGCATGGGATTAGCCTGCAAGCTTTCAAATCCCGGACAGCAGTCTCGAAAAGGCTAATCCAAACATCAAAATCTTGCATGGGATCAGCTAGTAGCGGGAGCTGGCGGAGGGAAGACGCTTCAGGCAGGAGCTCAATGCAAATTTTGTCGAAAAATGTCGATAAAAGTCAAAATAGCAAGAAGAAACTACGAAAAGTTTTTAAGTTTCCAAACGAAATAATATAATTGCAAATTTTCTCTTGACAAGTTTGGCATTTATTGATATATTTTTGAATCGTATGTTATGAATAACATCAGTAGACAAAAATTAAGAAACAGAAAGAGGAGAAAAAATGTACCGGATTGGAATTTGTGCAAACATGGAAGAAGCGAAAAAACTGGAGGAGGCGTGCAGACAGTATGGGGAACGACAGAATCTTGCCTTGGATAGTGAGACTTGGTTTTCCGCGGATGCCCTGACGGAGGAGATCAGACGTGGAAGGGAGTTTGAAGTGCTGTTTGTAGAAATAACCGATACGGAGGATTCTGCCATAGGGCTTGGAAAGTGTTTGCGGGAAGAACAGAGGAATTTCAAAACACAGTTGATCTATCTGGCAAATAGGGAATGCTATTCCAGGGCACTGATCCAGACCATGCCCTTTGATTATTTATTGACGGGAAATAGCATGGAAGCCGTGGAAGATATTTTAGACCGGGTATTTCTGACTTTGCGCAGAGCGGCGGAAAAATTTGAGTTTAAGTTTGGAAAAAATTATTTTTCCATTCCTACGGAGGACATTGTATACGTCTGCAGTGATTTAAGGAGAGTGCGGGTGAAGACCAAGGAAGAAGAATTTGAATTCAACGGCCTTCTTCGGGACGTGATCGCGGGCATGCCCAAGGATTTTATCGTGATCCATAAATCCTTTATCATCAATAAAACCCACGTGATCAGCTACGCCTATGAAACCGTTAAGCTTTCTGACGGCACCATCCTTTCCATCAGCAAGACCAACCGCAGCAGAGTAAAAAAATGCATGATGGCGGGCAGACGCACGGCATAAAAAACTATACAATCCTCCCATAACGTGATAAAATAACGAGGAAAGGCGGCATTGTGCTTGCGCAAATGACGCCTGTCGAGATGACAAGACAGTTGCAGAATGCGAAGCATTATGCAATCCGAGTGAAGCGAGGACGTGCTGTCCTAAAGCACGCAAAACAGTTGCAGAATGCGAAGCATTATGCAATCCGAGCGAAGCGAGGACGTGCTGCCTTAAAGCACGCAAAACAGTTGCAGAATGCGAAGCATTATGCAATCCGAGTGAAGCGAGGACGTGCTGCCTTAAAGCACGCAAAACAGTTGCAGAATGCGAAGCATTATGCAACTTACGTAAAGGAAAAGTGGGGATGGTCCATGGCGTTACGGGAGTTACTAGACAAGAATGAATTGCAGAGACTGCAGGATGGTTTGTGCATGGTTGCCGGAATCTCGGCTTACTGCTTAGATCATGAGGGGGAAAGGATCACGCGGCTGTCCGGCGATGACAGGTATCTGCATTGCCTGCAGGAAAAGTTGGCATTAGACAGAGTGATGGGGGCATCCCTGGAAGATCTTGCGGTGGAGGATCTTGAGGGGAGAAAGCAGGTGGCTGCCCTGTCCATCGAGGCGAGAGGCGAGAAAGAGCTTTATTGGATCGTCTATCGTCCGGAGGGAATGAAGGAAGACGTTTTCTACGGAACCTTGGAGCTTCTTAGGGATGCCAGCATCTCTTTCCTTCAGGGAAAGCTGATGGCCTATGGAGCGGAAGCCAGAAATTTGCGGGACGAGGCGGATTACCGCAAGATGACCCGCAATGCAAAAATGAATCAGGCCATGAGCAGGATCGTGCATCTTCTGGATAAAGGAGAAAACATTGAAGATACCTTAAAGGAGTGGCTGGATGCCGTTTGTAATTATCTTGCACTGGATACTGCCCAGATCTTTAAGGTACAGGAAGATGAGAAATATGCGGACGTCATTCTGGAATGGCGAAAGGCAGGGGAGAACTCCTATTTTGAACGGAGTACGCACGTGCCCGCATATGCTTTTTTGAAAAAGAGACGGCACCTGATCCTAAATGCGGACAGTGCCATGAATCCGGAATTTCATGAAATCTTTCAGATTGGCGTTAAAGCCATGATGATCTTTCCGGCGGGACCGAAGGAGGGCGGGCTGATGGTGGCGCTGAATCACCTTCAGGCGCACGCCTTTGACGAAGAGGAGGAAAGCTTTGCGGCAGAGGCCGTGAAGGTTTTGGACAGCATTCTGATCCGCAGGATCCAAAAAAATTCCCTGGACGGCGCATATGCTTCCATGGAGGCCGTTCTGGACGGAATGAACAGTAACGTAATGATCCGCGACGAGGTGCGGCGCAAATTGGTCTACGTAAACCAGGCTTTCCAGCGGACCTTTGCAAATGAGATCAGGACGGAGGAGCTTGCCTGGCTCTGGAAGGACGCGGCGCCGGAGACGGAGGAGGTCCTTGCCTATTATGACCACAGGGAGGTCTTCCATGAGGAGAAGGAGCGCTGGTACGATCTGATGGCCACGGACGTGCGCTGGGTAGACGGAAACATCTACAGAATGTACTCCCTCTATGACGTAACGGCTAAGAAACAGTATCAGGGACGCATTGAGCAGCAGGCCTGCACGGATTTCATGACGGGACTTTACAACCGCATGCGCTGCGAGCGGGATCTGGCGGAGATGATCAAGGATGCGCTGGAGAAGGAGCAGACGGGCGCCCTGCTTTATCTTGACCTGGATGATTTTAAGCACATTAATGACGGGCTGGGTCATCAGTACGGCGATGCGCTGCTGAAAGCCATTTCCCATGCGTTTCAGCGCATTCCGGGCATTGAGAGAACCTGCTATCGCATGGGCGGCGATGAGTTTGTCATTCTTGTGCCGCCGGAGTCTTATGACAGGATCGAGATCATTTTAGAGGACGTACAGCAGATCTTCAGTAAGCCCTGGTTCTTAAAGGATTCGGATTATTATTGCACCATGAGCATGGGCGCCGTGACGTTCCCGGACAATGGGGATGCGGTGACGGATCTGGTGAAAAAGGCGGACATGGCCATGTACGCCGCGAAGAAGGCGGGCAAAAACCGCATTCAATTCTACAATGACGGCAATTCTTCCTCAGACCGCAGGCACCTGGACATGGTGAAGAACATGCGGGATGCCACGGCGAAGAATTTTGGGGAATTTGAGGTTTACTATCAGCCCATCATGGACGTTTCCGGCAAGGAGCCGAAGTGCTCCGGGGCAGAAGCTTTGGTGCGCTGGAACAACAGCAATCTGGGCTTCCTTTCCTCCACGGAATTTATTCCCCTGGCGGAGTACCTTGGACTGATCAATCCCATTGGAAATCACGTGCTCAGGGAAGCCTGCAGGCAATGTAAGGAATGGAATGATAAAGGCTTTGACTATAAGGTCAACGTGAATCTTTCCGTGATCCAGCTCCTGCAAAGCGACATCGTGGAGATCGTGGAAAATGCCCTGACGGAGACGGGATTTACGCCGGAGCACTTAACGCTGGAGGTTACGGAGAGTCTTGCCATCAATGACATGGAGCGCATGAAAAAAATTCTTGGAAGGATCCGGGATCTGGGAGTAAAGATTGCTTTGGATGATTTCGGCACGGGGTATTCTTCGTTGAACCACGTACATGAAATAGCCTTTCACGTCATTAAGGTGGACCAGAGCTTTATCAGGGATCTTGTGGAGAATGAATACTCCAAGAGCTTTATCCGGCTGGTGAACGAGCTTGCTCGTACCATTGGGGCGACTCTTTGCGTGGAAGGCGTGGAGAGCCTTAGGCAGTACAAGATCCTAAAGGACTTAAACGTAAAGTACGTTCAGGGCTTTTACTTCGACAAGCCCATGAAGGCAAAGGATTTTGAAAAGAGATATTGCAGCAGGCAGGAGGAAGAGACAACCTCCGGAAAGCAGGAAAAACCGAAATCTGACAAGATCATAAGCATCAAGAGAAAATAAGTGCGGATGAGGTGAGGGGCATCTTGGCCGGGTGTGGCTGGGTGCCCTTTTTTCTCGAAAGGACGGTGTGAAATGGCTGACTTTTCAATATTGGATAAATTAGAAAGTCCCCATACGGATGCGCCCAGACCGGCATTTTACGTGGACTTGAATCTGGACCAGATCATTGATAAGATCACTGCTCCGTGGAAGCCCTTTGTAAAGAAATTCTATCTTTATTTTCCGAGAAATGAGGAATGCGAGACATATCGCCGGGAGGTCTACGGCGACGTAAAACGGCAGGGGTGTTACGAAGCGCTCTGCGCCTTTTTGGAAGAGACGGAAAAGATGGAAGCGGCGCAAAAGCAGGAGGAGGCCGTGGGAAGTCCTCTTCAGAAGTACGTATGGCATCTTTGGGCCGTCAGCCATTACTGCAAAGCCTTTGATGATCTGGCGGAGAGGTTGGGGCAGGTGGAGCTGACCTCAGAGGGCATGCGGGAATTTCAAAGGAAATTGGAAGAACACCTGGGCAGTAATGCTTACAAGGCCATGAAGGAAGAGACGGAGAATATCCTAAGGCAGCTCATGGATTTCCGCTTTGTCATCACCTATGCAAAGGACCGCATCAGCGTGTCGGCGCAAACCTCAGCCGGGGACTATGAAGCCTTTATGGAAAAGGGCGGAGACCGTGACAGGATCAAGCTGAAAAGCCCCTTTCTTACCAGCCCGAACCTTTCGGATCTGGAGAATGAGTGCCTGAAGATTCTGGGGGCAAAGAATCCAAAGCTCTTTTCATCCATAAAGACCGTGGCGGAAAAACTGGAGAATTTCGGGGAAGAATTCTGTTTCCGCTTTATCCGGGAGATTCCTTACTATCTTTCCTTCCGCGCCTTTCAGCTGGAGCTGCAGGAGAAGGGATGCATGCTACGGACGCCGACGACGGACCGGTCCAAGCCCATGGAGGCCAGGGGCTTGTATGACCTGGCGCTTACCCTTGTGGCTCTCCGGGAGGGAAGAAAGGTGGTCAGCAATGACGTATACTATGGAGAGGGGGAGAGCTTTTTCGTCCTGACGGGGCCGAACCAGGGCGGAAAGACCACCTTTGCAAGAAGTCTGGGGCAACTGGTCTTCTTTACCAAAATGGGATTTGACGTACCGGCGGATGCTGCCAACGTATGGTATTTCCGTAACATTCTGACCCATTTTTCCGTGGAGGAAAGCATCGAGACGGGGCGTGGAAAATTAAAGGAGGAGCTGATCCGCCTGGCGCCCATGATGGAGGATACGGAGGAGAATGCTTTTGTAGTGATCAATGAGCTTTTTACCACGGCCGCCACTTATGATGCGGAGATCATGGGAAAGAAGGTGCTGAGCCATTTCATTGATCAGAACTGTCTTGGAATCTACGTAACGCACCTAAAGGAACTGGCCGGTGCGCATCCCAAGGTGGTCAGTCTCCGGGCCATGTTAAACGAAGCAAGGCTGCAGACCTTTAAGATCGCCCGGAGCGAGGCCGAGGAATCTGCCTGCGCCGCCAACCAGGTCAACAAGTATCGGCTCACTTATGAGCAGTTAAAGGAGCGGTTATGAATAGTTTTCTTTTGTATGAAAATTCAGATAAACTGTCGGATCCGCCGTATTTTGACTCTAAGAGCATCATACAGGATCTGGGACTGAAGGCCTTATTTCTTGCGGCAGCCAAGGAAGTCGTCTACGACGGCGACAGGGTAAAGGCCGTGGGAAAAGAGGACCTATATATTCAGGACGGCATGCGAAAGATCATGATGATTCCGCTAAAGACGCAGGAAGAGATCAAATTCCGTCAGGGCGTCCTTCGTGACTTTCTGGCAAATGAGGACTTGGTGCGGTTCCTATATGAGACCAGTACCAAAGTGCTTAGTGAATGGAATAAGCTGGGCAGGGGAGTCATGGAGAAGATGAGCAACGCCAATCCTGTTGCCAGGCTGATCTCGGAGATCCGCGTGATCACGCTGCTTTCGGATAATCTTAATGCCATCAGGGAGGCGCTGGAGGAGAAAAAGGACGCACTTCATTCCGCTGGGCTTAAGAACCTGCGAAAAAGGCTGGCGGAGGAGTTTTCCGTGGAGCGCAGGGAATATATTGCGAAGCTTTTGCGGGACGTATCCTTCTACGTGGGAGACGAGGAGACGGATGAGTACCGCAGCATGATCCAAAAACCGAGGATCGTCCTGGAATGCGGCCTGGAGGAGGGGCTGAAATTCAGTTCCTTAAGACTTCAGGAGGTGGCAACGGAGAATCAGAAGTTTTATAAACCCGGAGGTACTTTAAGCAAGCTTCAGGATTTCAAGAATTCCAAGATCCCGGATTCCTTTTCGACGGTAAAGGAGACCGTCATCAAGGACCAGACGGCGCAGCTGGAGCTGGCGGTGGTGACGTATCTTGTGGGGAGCGTTTCGTCCTTTGTCTCCGCCTTTGGCAGCTTTTTTGACAATCTGCATCTCCAGTCGGCCTTTTATCTGGGCGCCGTGAATCTGACGCATCAGATGAGCCGCTTCGGGCTGGAGCGGTGCTTCCCGAAGGTTTGCGAGAAGGACAAGCTGGCATTTCGGGAATTAAAGGAATTTGTCATGTGTCTGGAACAGAGGGTGGATGCCGTGGGCAATACCTGTAACATGGAGCATAAAATGCTTCTGATCGTCACGGGGGCCAATCAGGGCGGTAAGTCCACGTTCCTTCGAAGCATTGGCATAGCGCAGGTCATGATGCAAAGCGGGCTGATGGTTGCGGCGGAAAGCTACGAAAGTGCGATTTTCCCCAATCTTTTTACCCACTTTACCAGGCGGGAAGACAGCGAGATGAACAGCGGAAGGCTGGACGAGGAGCTTAGCCGCATGAATCAGATTGTGGAAAATCTCGGAGAGAGGCCACTTATTTTGCTGAATGAGTCCTTTGCCACCACTACGGAAAAGGAGGGTTCCGTTATAGCCTATGACATTGTGAAGGCGCTGGGGGAGGCGGGGGTGAAGATCCTTACGGTCACGCATCTTCTCTCCTTTGCCCAGAAAATGTACAAGGAGAGTCAGGAGGATCCTGCTTCCCAAATTGAATTTTTGTCTGCAGAGCGCAAGCCAGGGGGGCTTAGAACGTTTAAGATGATCCAGCATGCGCCGGAGCTTACCAGCTTTGGACTGGATCTGTATGAGGAAATCGTGGAAAAGAAAGGAATGGCCGGCAAGGCATAGGGAGATTTTATGAAGACGTTTGGGAGTGGTAAAGACTTAAAAAGAGGCGGCTCGGTCCGCGCGGGCAGGAAGGCGGGCGCAAGGTTCCTTGGCATTTTTTTGGCGGCAGTCCTTTGTCTTGGAGGGATCGGCACGCTTCCCGCAGTGAAGGTCCGTGCGGCCGGAGAAAACCTGATCAAGAATCCCAATTTTGCAGAGGAGGATCTGTCGGACTGGATGAGCGAGGACGTCACTCTTACGCGGGAGACGGCGCAGGAGCCGATTTTTGACGACGTAAAGACGTATGCCACCGTATCCGGCAGAACGCAGAGCTTTCACGGCTTTTCCCAGGACGTGACGGACAGGGTGATCCCGGGAGAAGAGTATGAGATCACCTTTTACGTAAAGCTTTCGGAGGAATATCAGGATCTTGGCGCAAACCATAGGCAGGTGTTCTTTGGCCCATGGGTGGTGGAGGATGGCGTTACGAAGTATTTAAGCCAGGCTTACAGCGGGGAGATCTCGGGAGACCTCGTAAAGGAGGTCCCTGCCGGAAAATGGACAAAGCTCACGGGAAGCTTTCGTGTTCCCGAGGACGTGACCCAGGTTGTGGTACGGTTTCAGGAGGAGGGAAGCCGCGATCACGGCGACTATTCCATTACCGGCGTGTCCATGACCTTAAAGGAGACGGACAAGGAGCCGGAGAAGAAGGAAGGCGGGGAGGAGCTTCCCATCCTGCGGGATGCCATTACGGCGGACCTCGGGGAGGGAACCATCGTAGGCATGGTAACGCACCCGGTGAATCACAAGAAGGAGTGGGCGCTGCTTACCACGCACGCCAACGCCATCACCGCCGGAAATGAATTTAAGCCGGATGCACATTTTGGATATTCCAACGGCAGATGCCCCGGCACCGAGACCGTGACACTGAACGGGAAAAAGCTTCTGGTCCCCAAGATCGATTACTCCAGGGGCGAGCAGGTTTTGAATGCGGTGCTGAAGTATAATGAGGCAAATCCGGATCATCCCGTGAAGGTGCGAGGTCACGTGCTTGTTTGGCATGCCCAGACGCCGGAGTGGTTTTTCCATGAGGAATATGATCCTTCCAGGGATTACGTATCCAAGGAAGTCATGGACCAGCGCCTGGAATGGTATATTAAGAGCCTGTTTGAACATTATATGGGCAAGGACAGTAAGTACAAGGATCTTTTCTACGGCTGGGACGTGGTAAATGAGGCCTGCTCCGACAGCACGGCACAGGTGTACCGCGATGACAAGGGCGGAAATGACAAGCTCACGGACAGTACCCATTCCAACAAATCCAGCTGGTGGCACGTTTACCAGAGCAATGAATTTATCATCAATGCCTTTAAGTATGCAAATAAATACGCTCCTGCAGACGTGGAGCTGTACTATAATGACTACAATGATTCCTGGCCCGTAAAGGTGCCCAATATTTGCGCACTTCTGAAGGCGGTAAAGGAACAGGAGGGTGCTCCGGGCGTTGGCACAAGGATCGATGCCTTTGGCATGCAGGCCCATTATGGTCTGGACAGCTTTGACGTCGAGAATTTTGAAGCGGCTGCAAGGGCATATCTTGACATTGTGGGGAAGATCCAGCTGACGGAGCTTGACATGGGGGCCAGCTCGAATTATGACGGCACCATTGCCACCATGGATCAGGAATATGCGGACCAGGCCTTTTGCTATCAGAGCATTTATGAAGTATTGAAAAAGCTGGATGCCATCCCGGGGTATGAGGTAGGAGGCATTACCTTCTGGGGCGTTACGGATACTACCTCGTGGCTTCAGAGTAAAAGTGATTTGGGCGGAGGCGCAGATGGACTTAGGAGCCAGTGTCCCCTGCTCTTTGACGGGAATTATGAGGCAAAGCCGGCCTTCTGGGCCTTTGTGGATCCCACTAAGATCAAGATCGTACAAAAGAAGGTGGAAGCCCGCAGAAGCTATGACGGCAAATTTAAGGACGGCGTTTCCTATGCCTTTGAGGCGGGAAATACTTCCGCAACCATGATCCCCATCTGGGACGAGACGGGACTGAAGCTCCAGATCGAAGTTAAGGATAAGAGCCTTGACGGCGATAAGGATTTTGTCACGGTCTACGTCACGGAGGAGACGGAGGGCAGAGAGGGAATTACCCCTTCAAAGTACGTGATGACAAGAACGCAGGCCGGCTCCATCGGCGGCGGTTATTGCGCCACCTTCCAGATTCCGTTGGAGAAGGTTCAATTTGGGAAAAAACTATTATTTGACGTAAAGGTGACCAATGCGGACGGTACGGTATTTTCCTTTAACGACGTGCACGGCATTCAGGAGGAAAGCAGCGAGAATTATGCAGCGTGCACGCTGAAGCCTGCGCTGATGAGAGTGGCGCAGGGAAGTCCTTCCGTGGACGGCGAGATAGACGAGGTCTGGAAGACTGCGGAGACCTTCTGGCTGAACGTTAACACCGGATCCGCAGAGTGTGCGGCAAAGGTGAAGGTTTTGTGGGATGCGAAGAAGCTCTACGTACTGGCGAGAGTCCAGGACGGAAACGTGTCTACCTCCGGGAAGGAGCCCTATGAGCAGGACTCCCTGGAGATCTATATTGACGAGGACAATGCGGGGAACGTTGTTTACGGAAAGGATGACAAGAGATATCGCATTAATGCGGAAAATGCCGTGACTTGCCTTGGAGCAAAGGCTTCGGAAAAGAACGTGGAGTCCGTTGTGACAAAAACGGAGGAGGGGTATCTTGTGGAAGCATCCTTTGCATGGACGGATCTTTCTCCGAAGGTTCATAATCTCGTGGGTTTTGATCTTCGGATCAATGATGCCAATGCCGCGGGAACAAGGACCGGAACCTTAAGCTGGTGCGATGCCACCGGGGAAGCAGGAACCAACGCCTCCCTTTTTGGAACCATTAAGCTGGCGGCAGAGGGCGAGGCCTTGGAGGAGACGGAGAATCCCGACGCAGCCATTTCCGGCATGAGAGCCTTTTCGGAAAACGGCGGGCAGGATGACGGGAAGAGCGATGAGGAAGGCACGCAGCCGGCGGCTGGCGATGAGCTGAGCGGCGAAAAGGAAGTGCCTGACAATCCCAAGGAAAAGAAGAAGTGGCCCATTTACGCGGCAGTGGGCGTCATCGCGGGAGGAATCGCAGGCGCCATCGCGTACCGGTGCCATAAAAAGAGAAAGAAAGACAAGAAATGAAACCGAAGAGAAACTGGTTAAAAATGTTATGGAATTTCCTGCGATACGGAAAAGAAAAGGGGCTGTGCATCCAAACCGTATTTCTTTCCGCATATTACAGGGCGTGCATACTGATGATAAAGCCCAAGGTGCTTCATAAGCATTTTGGGCGACAGGGGGAAGAATCGCCTGCGGAAGAGACAAAGGAGAACTACCGCGTGGCGGGAAGGATCGGATATGCGGTGGAGCAGGTATGTGACAGAACGCCCTGGGAGAGTAAGTGTCTTGTCAAGGCTCTGTGCGTCCAGCACTTTCTTAAGAAGCGCGGAATCGCTTCGACGCTGTATCTTGGCTGCGGGCGGGAAGAGGGCGGCGGAATGCTGGCTCACGCATGGGTCCGCTGCGGGAAGATGTTCGTGACGGGCGGAGACGGCATGGGATATGCCATTGTGGACCGCTATGTTAAGTAATGGCTTTGGGAGGAAAAAATGTCAGCTATCTGGGGCGTTATCCATCTTGAGGGAAAAAACATAGGGGAAGCCTTGGGAGATACGTTCCACGAGGCTTACCGCGACTGCGTGATCGACAGGTCGGAGCGCATCTGCCGCGGGCCGGTGCTTATGGGGTTAGAGCTGCAATGCTTTACGCCACAGGCAAAAAAAGAAAAGATATATGATTCCGGTGAAGAGGGAGCCTGCTTTGTGAGTGACGTGTACTTGGATGATCGCGAGGAGCTTTTAAGGGATCCCATTTTTAACTCCATGGAAGACCGGGATGCTTCAGACGGAGAAATTCTTCGACGCTACTTTGAGGCCTATGGAACGGAGGGGTTAAACCGGGTATATGGTTCCTATGCCTTTGTCAGGTATGATGCAAAGCTTGGACTTGTCAGTCTGGGAACGGATCATATGTCGAACAGGTGCCTGTATTATGCAGTGATCGATCAGGTCCTTTATTTTTCCACGCTGATGGAACCCATCCGGCAGGCGTGCCGGGGAAAACTGCATGAGAACCGGCCGGTCCTAGAGGATTTTCTTGCCATGGAAGACATGCGGGTATATCGGGACTGTGAGGCAACGATCTATTCAGAGATACGCCGTGCGGCGCCGGGGGAGGTTTTACAGATCACGGAGGCAGGGATCGGCGTCCTGCCGTATTGGAACCCTTTAGAGGACTGGAAACCCTTTCGCGGGAAGAACGACGAAACCTATCGCGCAGAGCTGAGGGAGTTTTTGCAAAAGGCTGTTCATCAGGCCATGCGTACGCAGGGGGAAGTAGGGATCTTTTTAAGCGGCGGTCTGGATTCCACGGCAGTAGCCTGCGTGGCGGCAAGAGAACTGCGGGAGGAGAAACGATATCTGCAAGCCTATACCATGGTACCGGTCGCGGGATACGTGGACGATACGGGAGAGCGCGTCAACGTGGATGAGGAATTCCTTGTACGGGCAACTTCCATGTATCTTGGCAACGTGAAGGAACACTATGCCAGTTTTCCGGAGCTGAATTCCTGGGACTGCCTGGAGACGCAGCTTCGCCGCCTGGAGGGACCGTTTAAGTCCATGCAGAACGTTTCCATGCTGTGCGAATTAGGGAAAATGGCCCGGGCCGACGGGTGCAGGATCGTACTGAACGGACAGCTGGGAAATGATACCATCTCCTACGGGGATACGGCAGGCTTTCTCTATGAATTGTTTAGACGGGGCCATCTGTGGGAGCTTTGGAAGGAAACGGGAACGCATTCGAGATATTTCCGGTACAATCGTAAAAAGGTCGTGCGCCAGATCTGGGAGAGGGCATTTTCAAAGGAGCGCCCCGCAACGTATCGGGAATTCAGGAAAAGGACTTTCTTAAAAGAGTACTCTGAAACGCGGTATCAGATGCTTACGGAGCAAAAGTCCATACGGGAGAGACGGGAGTATCTGGGATTGATTTTGGATAAAACGCGCTTTCGCCAGATTGGTGACAATGAGACAAAAACCTCTTTGTATGCGGGTGTCCTGATCAAGGATCCCACAAGGAACGTGCCGCTTCTCGAGTGGTGTCTGAAGGTTCCTTCGGAGCAGTTTAACAAGGGATGTACAAACCGCAGGCTGATCTACGAATACCTTTCTGACCTGATCACGCCGGAGATTTTGGATCAAAGGCTGCCAAAGGGAAGGCAGAGCGCGGATGAGTTTTACCGGCTTTTGCCCAAAAAGGATGAGATGATCCGCAAAATGCGAGAGACGTTTGAAACGGGAAAGTGTCCACTGCTGGATAAAGAGAAGCTTCTCACCGGTTTAAGGGAGCTGGAAGAGGCAATTGCAAATACCTCGTTTGCGCATGAGAAGAGCAGACTTGGCGCACTTCTTTACGCCTATGAGATATGGAAACTTTATGAAGCTTTTTTCTAACAGATGCGTTAGAATCCTTGCCTTTTTAAGAAAAGCATGTTTAAATGATACCATGTTAACGAAAGGAAGGAAATATAACGTGAAGAAAGCATACGTAAAACCCGTGATCGACGAGATGAGCATCAAAGCAACTGCAGCAGGCGGCAGCAAGCCTTCTACTCATGACGGATATATCTATGAGACCAACGTAAACGGTCATGTCGTAGCAGTTGAGGAGTATTATCCTGCATCCGGCGAGAACGCATAATCGGCGCCCGGAACGCTCGGAGGGAAAAAGCTATTGCGGTGAGCAATAGCTTTTTTAAGTGCATGGGAATGGGAGAGAAACGTGAGATATCGAATCTATGACGCCATTTTGGAATCGGACGTAAGCTTCTGGCAGCTGGTGGAAGAACCGGCCGGAGAAATGTGGGATTTAAGGATCCGAATCGGGAAGCTGCCGGAGAACGTTAAAAAGGACCTGGCGGATCATCCGGGACCCTCCGGCCGGGGTGAGGGCTTTTACTGGCTCAATACGCCGGGAGGGCCTTTTGCCGTTTTGGGAGACCGGGAGATCGTTACGGAGCAAAATGACGAAGAGGCACTGGAAAAAATGAAAACCTATCTGCTGGGCTATGGCCTTGCCTTTCTTTTTATGGCGAGAGGCCAGATGGCGGTTCACTGCAGCGCCGTGGCAAGGCAGGAGGACTGCATTCTGATCTCAGGCTTTAGCGGTGCGGGAAAATCCACCCTGGCGGGGGCATTTTTGGAGCAGGGCTGGAAGCTTGTGGCGGACGACGTTGCCATGGTGGGGCTTAGGGAAAACGGGGCAGTAACGGCGCCGGCATTTCCCGTCCGCAAGCTTTGCCGCGACGCAGCCATCCGGAAGGGCTATGAACCGGAGGATCTGATCTACGTAGATGAGGACAAGGACAAGTTTGCCCTGAAGTGCCCGGAGACATTTGCCCGGGGCATAAAGCGCGTAAGGGCCATGTTCGTGCTAAGACCGCAGGAAAGTGAGGACGTCACCGTGGAAGAGGTGACCGGTCAGGAGAAGATTGCGACTTTTACGGAGAATCTTTTTTTACACGTGATATTCCGGAAGGAAAGCATGGATCCGGAAATTTTTTTCCAATGTCTTAAGCTTATGGAACGGATCCCGGTCTATCGCTTATGCCGTCCGCTTGGAATTTCTGACAGTACAAAGGAGCTGATGCAGACCGTTACGGAAACCTTGTCTTTACTTTTGAGGGAGAAGTCTGTAAAATGATGAGAGAAGCATGCCGCGCTTTTCGCGGCAATCTTGGCAAGTGAGGAGCATTCATGAAAGAAACGGCCAAAGTAAGATTAAAAAAGAAGATCAACGTGACGGAGCTTTCGGGAGAGAAGGTCATGGTGGATTATGGCTCCGGAAAGTATTTTATGCTTCACGGCATCGCTAATGACGTATGGGACATGCTTGGAGAAAAAGTGATCCCCGTCTCTGGGATCATTGACCGGATCCTGGAGGAATATGAAGTGGACCGGGAGACTTGTACGGAGGAGGTTTTGGACTTCTTGGAGAAATTGGAGTCCCTGGACCTTTTGGAGGCGGAGTAGCTTCAGGAGACGGTAAACATGAAGGTTTATAAAAAAATCGGCAACGTAAAATGGCTTGGACGGATCTCCAAGCCATTTCTCGGCAAAATGATCCTGGTTACGGCGTTTCACGTATCTTTAGCTGCAGTGGGGCTGGTCATGGCCATTTTGTCAAAAAACATCATAGACCGTGCCACGGAGGGAAAGGCAAGATCCGTGCTGTTCTACATGGCAATCTACGGTGCGCTGATCCTCTTGACGGAAGTATTTGGAGTCATTCAGAATCTGGTGAAGACCATGCTGACGGAAAGATTTTCCTTTGGCATCAGGAAAAAGGTCTATGACCAGATCCTCCGCGGCAAATGGGCTCAGGTGCAGGAATATCACAGCGGGGATCTCATGACCCGGCTTACAAGTGATGCGGGAACCATTGCGGACGGCATTGTGGGAACGGTGCCGGAAATGGTGTCCCTGTCCATGGAGCTCATCATGGTATTCTTTACGCTGTTTTATTATTCAAGGCTTCTGGCAGTCTTTGCGGCAGTCATTGCTCCCATAGCGGTGCTGATGAGCTGGTGGCTTGGGAAAAAGCTGCAAAAGCTTCAGGTCAAGGTACAGGAATCGGAATCGGCCTACCGTTCTTTTTTACAGGAGAGCATTGCAAATCTCTTGATCATGAAGGCATTTTCCAACGAGACGTATGCGTCGGACCGGCTGACGACGCTCCGCGAGGAGAGATTCCACTGGGTCTTTCGCAAGAGCGCCTATGGCATGGTCTCAGCCTCCGTCATGTCCACGTCGTTTCACGTGGGCTACGTTGTGGCATTTACCTATGGGGCACTGCAGATTTCGGCAAAGGTGATCACGTACGGTACCATGTCCGTGTTCCTGACGCTTGTAAACCGCGTGCAGGCGCCCATCATGCAGCTGGCTTACCAGATCCCGCGCATCGTCTCCATTCTTACGTCCGCGGGGAGGATCATGGAGCTGGAACGGATGGAAGAGGAAGATTATCAGGCAGACCGGCAATTTGAGGGGGCCATTGGCATTTGCATGGATCACGTCAGTTTTGGATATGGCGATGAGCTGATCCTAAAAGACGTTTCCTTACGAGTGACGCCCGGGGAGACCGTTGCGGTCATGGGAGAATCCGGCATAGGAAAGACTACGCTGCTTCGGCTTTGCATGGCATTTCTGGCGCCGCGGGAAGGGCACGTTACGTTCTTTGATGCGTCGGGAGCGCAGGCAGAGGTGACGGCGGGATATCGGAAATTCCTGGCCTACGTGCCTCAGGGGAACACGCTCTTTAGCGGGACGATCCGGGAAAATCTGCGCATGGGGAGGCTGGATGCCACCGATGAGGACATGTGGAAGGTACTCGCGCAGACGGCAAGTCTTGCTTTTGTCCAAAATCTCCCCAAGGGGCTGGATACCGTGATTGGTGAGAAAGGTTACGGCTTGTCGGAAGGACAGGCGCAGAGGCTGGCCATTGCGCGCGCACTACTGCGCAATGCACCGCTCCTTTTACTGGATGAGGCGACCTCGGCGCTTGACGAGGAGACGGAGTTGTCCGTTTTGAAGGGACTGCGCGAAGTTTCACCGCGCCCTACCTGTCTTGTGATCACGCATCGCAGGAGCGTCCTGAAATATTGTGACCGTGAGATCAAGATTTCGAATTTGGGGCTTGAAAATCCCATGGAAATCACGTAAGATTATTTCATGAGCTGCACGACTGGCGGAAAAGCAGCAAGCTGCCGTGGAGTACCACGAGGGAGTGCAGAAGGGCATGAAAAGATTCCGGAAGGCTTAAAATGGCCGTAAAAGGCCATGGAGGCCATGGAGACTATGGAGACCATGTAAAGGAAGAAAATTTTTCGTGCGCGGATTTTGAAGCCGACCGCCTGGGCAATGCATGAGACCTTCGGGTTTTTGTGTGGGCTCAGGCGGTTTTTTGTATCTAAATTCATTTTCGCGAAGGAGGAGAAAGGCAATGCAATCACTGAAACAGGAACTATCCACCAACAGCTACCCCGGGAGAGGGATCGTGATCGGACGGTCTGCAGACGGAAAGTACGCCGTAACGGCATATTTTATCATGGGCAGAAGCTCCAACAGCCGTAACCGCGTCTTTGTAACGGAGGGCGAAGGCATCCGTACGGAGGCGTTTGATCCTTCCAAGCTGGAAGATCCCAGCCTGATCATCTATGCTCCCGTGAGAGTGCTTGGAAATGACACCATTGTTACAAACGGAGACCAGACGGATACCATTTATGACGGCATGGCAAAGGGGCTTACCTTTGAACAGTCCTTAAGGAGCCGCGAGTTTGAGCCTGACGGCCCCAACTATACCCCAAGGATTTCCGGCCTGATGCACGTGGAAGACGGCAAGTACGATTTTTCCATGTCCATCTTAAAGAGCAATGACGGAGATCCGGATTGCTGCAACCGTTATACCTTCTGCTATGACAATCCCAAGGCAGGAGAGGGAAGATTCATCCATACCTATATCGGCGACGGAAATCCGCTGCCCAGCTTTGCGGGAGAACCTACAAAGGTAGACGTTACCGGTGACGTTGATTCCTTTACCGACATGGTCTGGAATGCACTGAATGAGGATAACAAGGTATCCCTGTTTGTAAGATTCATTGATATTGCCACCGGTAAGTACGAGACCAGGATCGTAAACAAGAATCAGTAATGCGCTTGAAAGAAAAGCATGATCAGAAGACGGGATCAGAAAAACGAAAAAGAGAAAAGGAGTTTATCATGAACGAAATTCAGTTGAAATATGGCTGTAACCCGAATCAGAAGCCTTCCAGGATCTTTATGGAGGATGGGAGCGATTTGCCCGTTACCGTTTTGAACGGCAAGCCCGGCTACATCAATTTTTTGGATGCCTTTAACGGCTGGCAGCTGGTGAAGGAGCTGAAGGAGGCTACCGGCCTTCCTGCCGCAACTTCCTTTAAGCACGTAAGCCCTGCAGGCGCTGCGGTAGGCCTTCCCCTCAGCGAGACCCTTGCAAAGATTTACTGGGTGGACGACCTTGGAGAGCTCTCTCCCCTGGCCTGCGCCTATGCAAGAGCCAGAGGTGCGGACAGAATGTCTTCCTTTGGTGATTTCATTGCCCTTTCCGACGTCTGCGACGCTGACACCGCAAGACTGATCAAGAGAGAGGTATCCGACGGCGTCATCGCTCCCGGCTATACGGAGGAAGCACTGGAGATGCTGAAGGCAAAGAAGAAGGGAAATTACAACGTGATCCAGATCGATCCTTCTTACGTACCTGCGCCCATCGAGAAGAAGCAGGTGTACGGCATTACCTTCGAGCAGGGAAGAAATGAGCTGGACGTAAACGGTGACCTTCTCTCCAATATCGTTACCGTAAACAAGGAGATCCCTGAGAATGCCCTCATCGACATGAAGATCTCCCTGATCACGTTGAAGTATACCCAGTCCAATTCCGTTTGTTACGTAAAGGATGGACAGGCCATCGGCATCGGCGCGGGGCAGCAGTCCAGAATCCATTGCACCAGACTTGCCGGCCAGAAGGCAGACAACTGGTTCCTTCGTCAGTCTCCTCAGGTCATGGGACTTCAGTTTGTGGACGGCCTTGGCCGCGCAGACCGCGACAACGCCATTGACGTATACATGGGAGATGAGTACGAGGACGTACTTGCTGACGGCGTATGGGAGAAGACCTTTAAGGTGAAGCCCGCCGTGTTTACCAGAGAAGAAAAGAGAGCATGGCTTGATAAGATGCAGGGCGTGACCTGCGGAAGCGACGCCTTCTTCCCCTTCTCCGACAATATCGAGAGAGCGCATAAGAGCGGCGTGAAGTATATTGCACAGCCCGGCGGCTCCGTTCGTGATGACCTTGTGATCGAGTGCGCCGACAAATACAACATGGTAATGGCATTTACCGGCATTCGTCTGTTCCACCACTAGGAGAAAAAGGGAGACTATGGAGGAAAAAAAGGAAAGAAGCTATGGCTTTATCCGCGTGATCGGCGTGATCCTGATGATCGGTTCCGTCATTGCTGTGACCGTTGCCGCCATATTATGCATGAAGCAGGGGCACAAGGACTACCTGTATTACGATCCGGAGAGGGGCGTTCTCTTGCCCCCGCCGGAATTTGTGACAATCTGCAAGTGGATTTTCTGGACGGGCTTTGCCGGGGGAATGATGGTGCTTTCCCATGATATCTTATCCGGCGGCGAAACCATCACGAAGATCATCAAAACCGTTTTGGGCGCCCTGGGACTGTTCCTTACCATGTTCCTAAATGCCTTTATGGCATTGTCCATGTACGTGGATGAGGGCTTGGGCCTTATGCCGGAATATGAGGTCGTGGAGGTCGGTGATCTTGGAAATCCGGCAAACGGGCAGGAATTCATCCTTATTGCCAACTGTAAGAAATGGCAGACCGTGCAGGTGTACTACGTGGCAAATTACGAGGAAGAAAACCGTGCCTATTGGGTGGATGGCTATGACATAAAAAAGACCTCCAGGACGTATGAGGCGCAGACCTATCCTCAAGGTTTCTTTTATGACAGGCTGATCCTCATCAGGGAGGAAGACAGGGAAGACCCAAGGGCTGAGATCTTAAACCTAAACGATTTCCCACGGTGAATGCATGATAAATATTTCCACAAGTAGGACAATCCCAAGATAATGAGCGGGCTGGATGGCGGAATGACCACTGTTCAGCCCGTTTTTGACGATACGCGGTTTCGCTGATCCCGTGAAGAGTTGTTTATGGGCGGGGAAAGTGACTGCAGGGATTTCAAAAATGGAAAGCGTGCAGTCGCAAGAGGCGGAAAGTGACTGCAGGGATTTCGAAAATGGAAAGCGTGCAGTCGCAAGAGGAAGAAAGTGACTGCAAGGATTTCAAAAATGGAAATCGTGCAGTCGAAAGAGGCGGAGAGTGACTGCAAGGATTTCAAAAATGGAAAATTGACAGTAAAGCCAAGAAGAATTTAAGAGATGGGGAGCTGCTTCGACGAGTTCGGTTTTTCAGCGTTGCGCAGTCACGGGCGGTGGTGTACAGTCACGGGCGGCGGGGCACATTCACGGGCGGTGGTGTCCATTTGCTGGATGCGCTGTAGTTGGCCGTGACGTGAGAGTAAGGCAATTTAGAGCCTGGAGGTGACGAATTTTGAAAAATGCATTAAGGGATTACGGTAAAAGAGCGTTGGAAGGGTCTGATTTCCGTGTCAGATGTCAAAGCGATTTTGAAAATGGCGTTCCTGAGCTTATTGCGGAAGTTCAAAATAAGTTTCTTGTTCCGCGGACCTCTAAAACAGCTTTTGAGCCGTTTCGGGAAAAATTTGGAATAGAACTTCCTGATGACGTCAAGGAATATATCAACCTATACTGGCACGCATGCGTCTATGGCGCATGTAATTGTGATAAACAGAAGGAAAATGGCGAAGGATACTATAAATTTGATGAAGGATTGGTTTTGTTTCCGGTGTTGAAGCATAACGGCGAAACGGATGATGACATACTTTTTCAGGAGCAGGGTGTTTATGAGCTCACCAAGGAATTTCGCGAGGACTATGAAGAAGACGTGGAAGATTCTCAAGGTGAGCTCGCCGCGAAAGTAAAGGATTATATCTGCGTTGGCTGGACGGAGTATTCCGCTTATAAAATATTATATAAGGTTTCTACGGGAGAAATCTATCTTCAAAACTCGTCTGAAGAAAAAGTGGTTGACGATAAACCAATTGCAAACTCGCTAGCCGAATTGATTCATAAGCTTTACTTTCTGATCTGATAGGTGCGAGATGTTTTCAAATGATTTCAGCGAATAACGTAAAAGCCGGCAAAGCGGGGTGGGATCAAAACCATCCCGTCTTTTTTTTGCATTTCGCCGCCCAGAGAGTAGAGACATTTCCCCAAGGGAAGTTTCAGGGAAGGCTTCAGGGAAGGCTTCTGGGATAGCTCCGGGGAGAGTGTCTTCTCGCATCCGGCGGGATTCAGAACCACAAGAATCTGCTCTGTCAAAACATCCGTTTGGGAGGAAGCCCCGCAGTCTGTCAAAACATTCGTTTGGGCGGTAACCCCACAGTCTGCAAAAGCGTCCGTTTGGGAGGGAACTTCGTTATCTGCCATGGTGATGCGGGCATCAGCAGTTCTTACGTAGGCCAGGATGCCGTCGCTTGCCAAAAAGCGGATGGCGCCTTTGTTTTGCAGGGCGGGATGGGCCTGGCGGATGCGGATGAGCCTTTGAACCTCGTGAAGCAGGGAGTTTGGGTCGGCCTGCTGCGCTGCGACGGTAGGACGGTCTGAACTCTCATCCATCTTTACGTAGAGTGCCTCTTTCGGAGCGGAGCTAAAGCCAGCGTTCGTGGTCTCGTCCCACTGCATGGGGGAGCGGGAGCCGGTGCGGCCGTAGCCACCTTCCACGGAAGTCAGCCCCTCTACGTAACGCATGCCAATCTCGTCGCCATAGTAGATAAATGGCGCACCGGGCATGGAAAGCAGAAAGGCGAAGGCAATCTTTAGATTGTCGCCGTGAATGGAGCGGGCCAGGCGGTCCATGTCGTGATTGCCGGAAGGAATGCAGATCAGACCCTTACCGCCCGTCTTTTCATAGTTTTCCAGATATTTATTTACAAAAGCGCTGGCGTCTCCCCTGCCGCGGTCAGAGAAAAATGGCTCATCGCAGCGGAAAAGGTCATTATAGTGGGAGGGGCCAAAGTGCAGTAAAAAGTCCATGTGAAAGCCGGCCTGTAGGGATTTGTCCGGCTCGCCCCATTCGGAAACCATGGCGGCATGGGGGAATTCATTTTCCAAAAAGGCGCGGACCTCCTGCCAAAGGCGGATGGTGCCCTTGCCGTCCTCGTCATTTTTCACCAGAGAACCGGCCATGTCTACCCGAAAGCCGTCACAGCCCATGCCAAGCCAAAAACGCATCACGTCCTCCATGGCATGGAGGGTTGCACGGGGGCCGGGTGCATCCGTTGGCTGTTGCCATTTTTTTGCAGGGTCAGGCCTGTAAAAACCGTAATTCAACGCCGGCTGATGGGAGAAGAAATTGACAATGCAGGAGCCGTCCCTGTCGGAAATGCCGCGGAGACTGCCGTATCCTTCCGGTTCCTCCCAAACGCTGTCCGTCCAGATATACCGGTCCGTATATTCGTTTTTCTCTGCCTTCATGGATTCCCGGAACCAGGGATGAGCCAC
Organism: uncultured Lachnospiraceae bacterium; assembly: GCA_900320485.1. Lineage (GTDB taxonomy): Bacteria > Bacillota > Clostridia > Lachnospirales > Lachnospiraceae > Acetatifactor. The sequence goes on from ONSO01000025.1 coordinate 23,652, forward strand.
GGAGGTGTGGCCCGGAACAAGGTCTAAAAGTACGTGCATGCCTCGTTTGTGAGCCTCGGCAAAGAGGCGCTTTAAGTCCTCGTTGGTGCCATATCTTGGCGCCGCAAGAAAGTAGCATCGCGCCCATCGAGGC
>ONSO01000111.1 GCA_900320485.1 uncultured Lachnospiraceae bacterium
CTCCCGCCTTCGCTCATCCCCCATGACGTCTTCACTCCTTTCCGGCACCGCCGCTCCTTCTCTTCCTCTTTTGCAACTCTTCCTCTTTTGCAGCTGTCATAGCCCGGCAAAAAAATATGTTAGGCGGCTAACTAATTTGTTAGCCACCTAACATTATACACGCCTACTCCGAAATTGCAAGCTCTTTTTTGGATAGGATACAATTTTAAGTCTTTTTTATCAGGCTTTTTTACTTCACTGCGTCGAGGATCCTCGCCTTCGCCGCCTCAAGTTCCTCGATCACCTTGTCACACCAGGCGTCGAACTCCGGATCCTCCACCTGGCATTCCGGATGCGAAAGCACATACTCAATGGTCCGGCGGACGCCCTGTTCAAATCTCACATTCATGGTAAGCCCGGGCACGGCACGCCTCAGCTTCTCATTGTCAAACACAACGGAATTTGCCTTATCTCCGGTCAGGCTGCCGCAAAAATCATATTTTCCCGCCTTGTCAAGGAAATCCGACGCCACGTAATAGGGCCGGTATTCCACCCCAAGGGCATCCGCTATGGCCTGATAGATCTGGTTCCACGTCAGTGTCTCGTCACAGGTGATCTGATAACATTCCCCGATGGCATGCACGTTCCCCATAAGTCCCACAAATCCCTTTGCGAAATCGCTGTTGTGGGTCATGGTCCAAAGGCTGGTCCCGTCTCCGTGGACCAGTACCTGCTTTCCCTCCATCATGCGCTTTATCACCTGAAAGCTTCCGCCGTCGCCATGAACGCCCAAAGGAACGCTGCGTTCATCATAAGTATGGCTGGGGCGGATAATGGTCACGGGGAAGCCCTCCTCGCGGTACAGCTTCATTAAAAGCTCCTCGCAGGCAATTTTATTTCGCGAATACTCCCAGTAGGGGTTTGCCAGGGGCGTTCCCTCCGTAATGCGATAATCCCCCACGGGCTTTTGATATGCCGAAGCGGAGCTGATATACGTAAACTGCTTCGTCTTTCCCTTAAAAAGCCTGTAGTCCCGCATAAGCTGCTCCGGAACAAATCCTATAAAATCACATACCACGTCAAAAGAAAGATCCCTCAAAAGCTCCGCCGTTTTCTCTTCATCATTCACGTCACCGCAAAGAATGGTAACGTTCTCCGGAAGCTCCCCGCCCCTGTTTCCCCGGTTCAAAAGATACAGCTCCCACTCTTCATCCTTCGCCACCAGCTTTGTAATGGCCATGCTGATGGTACCCGTCCCACCGATAAACAATGCTTTTCTCATACCTTCTCCTTTCAAAAAAGACAAATTCTGCGTTGTCCCTCCTATTTAAAGTATAGCATTGTTTTACGGATCTCTTCTATATTCTTTCTTGTTTATTGATTCCTATTTTTTGTCATGCAATCAGTAGTATAACTCCCATAAGAAAGCTTGCAAATATTCCAAAAAGGATCACCGGGCCGGCAATGGTAAAGATCTTGCTCCCTACACCAAAAACCTGCCCCTCCGCCTGATATTCCATGGCCGGCGCAGCCACGGCATTTGCAAAACCCGTGATGGGTACAAGTGCTCCCGCTCCTCCCCATTTCACCAGACTTGGGTATAAATTGAATCCCGTAAGAAGCACCGCAAGGACAATGAGGCACAGCGAGCACCAGCTTCCGGCCTCCTGCCTTGTAAGCCCAAAACGATCCATGCCAAGCATCTGGATCCCTTCCCCCAAAGTACAGATCACGCCGCCAAGAAGGAACGCCTTCCCCATCTGCACCCACACGTTTGCCGTGGGCGTCACCCTCTTTACGTAATCCTGATATTCCTTTTTCTCCGTCTCTGTCTCCACCTTTCCCTCTCCTCCCTTCTTTCCGTGCCACTGGGGACGGTTCTCCCTGGCACGTTTCTGCCACCGGGGACGGTTCTCCCTGGCATGTTTCTGCCACTGGGGACGGTTCTCTCTGGCACGTTTGTGCCAAGGAGAACCGTCCCCAGTGGCACACGTTTGTGCCAAGGAGAACCGTCCCCGGTGGCACAAAATGGCCGTAAGCCCTACTCCCCCGTAGCGTGAAACTCCGTAATGAAATAAAACAGCGATCCCGCCAGCTTCCCCAGCGCCATGGCAAAAACGACATAGAATACACCGCCGTGGAAGGAGATGCGCCTTGCCAGGATCGGCAGGCCATCCAGCATCTCCGCAATTGCCAGCGCCAGGCTTCCCACAAACATCCCGGCAAATATCGCCGCAAAGGCCAAAAATGCCTTGCCTCCCCATTGCCAGAGCCACATATATTGCGGCATCCGCGAAGTCAGCGCCTGATACGCCTGGCACCGCTCCTCAAACACGCTGACAAAGCATCCAAACACCGTTCCCCAGATAACCATCTCCTCGTACAGATATACCTTGTTCGCAGTATGCGTCCTGCCCGCAAAGCGCGGAACCAGCCCCACCGCCGCCAGCACGGTGAACACGCCTGCCGCCGACAAAAACCCAAAAGTGCTCCCCAGTGCGATCGCCAGAAGCTTCCGAAGGATCATTTCTGATTCTCCTCCTCCAATTTCTTTCTCCCCGCCGTCTCCACCAGCGCCACGTCCACGTCCTTTTCATAATTGCGCATGGCTACCTGAATGGGCGTGGGATCCTCCGTAATGGTCCGTCCTGCGCTGTGATTAAAAAAGATCAGCATCCCCAGCGCGACCCCGATGGAATAAGCCACTTCCATGGCATTGATCCCGTGAGGTTCCGTACCCAGCAGCATCCGGTACCCCTGCGTGAAAATGGCATTAATGCCTACGTCATTATGATAAGCCATTATTGTAAAAGCCGTGCCCATAAAGCTCACAAGACATACCAATGCCATTTTCAGAAGCAAAAAAAGCTTTGGCTGCCTTGCCTGAGTGACGTGTTCTATCAGCACGTCCGTCTCCCCCAGCACCTCCACGGAAATCTGGGGACATGCCTCCTCCATCAGCTCCAAAAGCCGCAGCACGCTTACCACGTGCCTGGATGGTTCCCCCTTTTTGAAGTGCCACACCTTAATGGCCCGCAGTTTTGCAGAAAAAAATAAGTCTGCGCAGCGCAGGCTGCAGACGTCCCTAAGATAGACGTCCGCCTCAGAAACCTTTGCACTTCGCAGACATTTTAAATATACGTTGACTTGATTCATGGAGGCTTCCTTTCCAAGGCTGTCGAGAACTCTTTCCCTTCTAGCCTTTCCGGAAAACCTCCGTTTTATTCCTTTTCCTTAATTTTCATCCCAAAGAGGTTCAAAAGCAACGTTCACGTCAACGTCGCCGGCGATCCCGTCAACCCTTGCCTTGTCGGAATATTGCCAAACCTTATATGCGTATGGATAATACAATTCATTTTTATAATACGCAAACCACTTATCATATTCCTCCAGCTGTGATACGTCCAGAAGCACCGCTCCCATCTCCAGATTATGATAGATCATGGGCTTATACCCTGCCGCTGCCACTGCATCACAGAACACCTTGACAATGCCGGTTCTTCTTTCCACGTCCAGCTTGTTCATTCTCGCGCCCGCACTGGAAACCTTCTCCACGTCGATGACCACGGGGCAGTCGATCCGGTACTGTGAGATCACGTCGATGATCAGCTGCACCTCTTCCAATGCCTCCGCCTCACTGATGGCCTGCGTATAAAAGTACGCACCCGTCTTGATTCCGGCATCATTGGCGCCCTGCAGGTTCTCCCTGGCATTGGGATCCTCTACCAAGGTTCCGTTTTCGCCGTATCCGCGATACCCCACGCGGATAAAGGCAAAGGTTACGCCATCCTGCGCCACCTTCTGCCAATCGATCTTTCCCTGGAATTTCGAAACGTCAATTCCCTTATAGGACGCCACCGCGCCGTCTTTCCAATACTGCAGCTCCCCAGCTTCCGTTTCCACAAGATTCTCGGGAACGTAATCATTCTTCTTTAGCGCATCATTGATGGGAATAAAATGATACGTTCCGCCGCTGGCTACCACAAGCTGGTCCGAATAGAGCGTGCGAAGCGTTTCCACAACGCTGGTCCCGTTCTCTATGCTCTCCCGGATCTTATCAAGAACCGCCTGTTCGCCCTCTTTGGCCCCCGCGACCCGCTCCTCGGAAAGCTGTGCCTTTAGCGCCTCCTCTTGTGCCTTTGCCGCTTCAAGCGCAGCCTGCAACTCCTGCGCCTGTTCCTGCGTCACGCCGGTTTGTGCCGCCTTTCCAAAATAATCCCGGTACAGCTTTGTTCCCGCCAGTGCAGCCACCATCAAAAACAACAGTACTCCAAAAAAACCAACAAAAAAGCGAAAAGGATTTTTCTTCTTTTTTTCACCCTTTTCTTCCGGGGCGCCTTCCGCCGCCTCTTCGTTTCCCAATTCCTCTATTTCAAACTCCTCCAGAGCATCTTTCGTATCCTTCATTAAATCCTCGTTTCCGCCAGACATGGTCTTTCATGATCTTCATTCTCTATTCATTCTAACTCATTCCGGCAAAAAAAGATAGTCCCTGCTTTGAGAAATCACGTCATGATCCACGGTCCGCTGACCAGTTTCTTTTGCATGCGCACGATGGTCCCGACTCCCGGCTCGCTTTCCACCTGAAGATCATCCATAAAGGCTTCCATGAAAGCAAATCCCATGCCCGACCGATCCAGATCAGGCCTGGTGGTAAATAAAGGTTCCATGGCCCGTGCCACGTCCCTGATCCCCTTTCCCCGGTCCTCCACCGTGACGGACAGAACGCCGTTTTCCAACCTGCAGAGCATGCGCACCTTTCCCCTGCTTTTATTGGCAGCCGGAACCTCCATGCCCCGCTTTCCAAGACCTTCCACGTTCCCATAGCCGTGAATGATGGCATTGGTCACGGCCTCGGAAACCGCCGTCTTAACGTCCGCAAGTTCCTCCAGCGTGGGATCCACCTGCGTTGCAAATGCCGCCACCGTGACTCTGGCAAGGCTTTCATTGCTGGCCACGGCGTCAAACGTGATTTCCATCTCATTCTTAATCTCACTTTTCACCTTAAAGTACCTCCACAAGTCTGCTCATTCCGGATATGTCCAAGATTCTCCTGATCTGCCTGCCCACGTGAATGGCATAGACCTTCCCGCCAAGAGGCGTGATCTTTTTATATCTGCCCATGATGATGCCTATGCCTGAGGAATCCATAAACTCCGTGTCTTCAAAATCAAACACCACGTGGCACACGTCCGGCTGAAGAAGGAAGCCGTCTGCCTCCTGACAGATGCTTCCGGCCTGATAATGATCGATCTCCCTCGGGAGCTTCACCATCAGGCAATGATCGATCACTTGAAAATTCTCCATTGTCTGCTCCTTTCCGTCCGGTATTTTTAAAACAAAAGAGCCGGCGGTTCATTCCCGTCAGCTCTCTTCTTTCGTAACGACTACTCCGAAGGATTATCGTCATAGTCCACTAAAAACTGCTTTGCCTTCCTTGCCGTGTCCGTATCAGGGAACAGCTCGATCACTCGATTAAACGTCGTGATCGCATTTACGGAATCCTCCTTGCGCCTGTAAGCATTTCCCAGGTCAAACAAGGCTTCCGCATTGTTCGGGTCATAATAGACTGCCTTGGAATAGCTCTCAATGGCAGAATCATAATCCTCATTTCTAAAAGAAACGTAGCCCGCCTCGTGATAGGTCTTTGCAAGCTCCGGTCCGATGATCCCAAGAAGGGCATTGTACAGACTCCTAAATGCCTCCGAGGTCTCCTCCAGTTTAACGTTCTCCCGGACCCGGTCGAGGCGTTCCGCCGTCTGGCCCACGTCCTTTGTGGAGAGATAAATGGATGCGGCTTCATAGAGCTGGTCCATCTCCTTGAGCTTTCCTTCCGTGCCCTCATAGGCATCCAGGTCTGCCTCCAACTGCTCCTTGGCCTTCTGCAGGGTTTCCACCTGATTATTCAGCTGCTGGATCTCGTTGGTCTTGGAATCCAACTGTCCCGCAATGGTTTCCACCCGCTCCTGGGCTTCGTTCTGCGCCGCCTTCTGGTTTGCTGGCATGACAAGGAAATACATGGTCGCCGCGCCGATCACCATGCCAACGATGATGTTCAGCACCGTGGAAAATCCGCTTCTCGTTCCCTCCGCGAGATTCGTGGGCTGAATGATCACTTCATTGTCACTCTGATAACGGACGGTCTCTTCCTTTTTGCGCCGCTTGTCGCTCTTTTCTATATCATCCGGCGCCAGCATCCTGTCCACTTCCTGCATGTAGCGCAGCGCCTGGGTATTCCCCTTGTCCACGCTCAGGATCTTGGTCAGCTCGCGCCTTGCCTTCTCCCAGTCTTCATTATCTATGTGAAGCAGCGCCAACAAAAGATGCGCCTTCAAAAATCTGGGGCTTAAGGAAAGAACCTTTTTTAACTGGATCACTGCCAGATCCTTGCTGCCCTGCTGGCAATATGCCAGGGCCTGATTGAACTTCTTCATGGTCTGACGGATCACGTCATACCGGGAAGGATTGTTCTGGATCCTTTGAATGTAATCGGATGCAATGTTTCTCTTGGGTTCCACGTTCATGCTGAGGATCCATTCGCTCATGGCCTCCGTGCATTCCCCAATTTCATAATAAACCAGGCCGAGAAGATTTCTGGCTTCCACGTTCCTGCTGTTAAATTTCAAGCTTTGTTCCAAACTGTCAATGGCGCCGGTCAGATCCCTTACCATGGCCTTGTCCAGACCTTCATTGTAATAATGATTGGATATGCTCAGGATCTTTTTGTATAGAGAGACGTCAGCGCCGCAGGACGTACAGTAATCCTGCTCGGACAGTTGGCATCCGCACTGGTAACAAACCATGCTTAATCCTCCATCGGCTCCTGTGCCTCTTCCTTGCGTGCAAACATCTGCTCAAACACACCCGCCACGTCCGTTGCGCTGCGGTTATATATGTCATCTTGAATTTCTTCCACTTCCGTGCTGGGGTGGAATTTCTTCAGTTCTTCTTCAAAATTGATCATTTCAAAACTCCTAAATCAGCTTTCACTTCACCTACCAGGTAAAGACTTCCGGCTACGTAGATCCTTTGATCGTCCTTCTTCGCTGTCCGTAACTGCCTGATGGCTTCCGGGACGCAGTCATAAACGCCAACGCTCGGTCCCTCCCCGGCGGATCCGTAAACCCCGGCGATCTTCTCCCTTACAAGCTTCTCAAGGGCCGCCGCAGCCACGGCACGGGAAGTCTCCATCGACACAAGCAATATTCTTGTAAACAGCCCGGCTTCTATGATCTCGCCAAGCATTTTATCAAACTGTTTTTCTTTTACGGCAGAAAAAAGAAGCGTTCTTGTTCCCTGCCATCCGTCCGCCTTCACGGACTCCAAAAACGCCCTGACGCCATCCTCATTGTGCGCTCCGTCCACAAAAACATCCTTTGCGATCTCCTCCATCCGACCGGGCCAAAAGCATTTTTTCAGGCCCTCCAGCACGTGATCGACCGTAATGGTCTTTCCGTGATCGAGCTCTTCGATGGCACGCACGGCAATGGCAGCGTTCTCCATCTGATAGAGCGCGGCCGTCCGTAAATTCACGTCAATATCTTTATAATAACGAGTCCTTAAGGAAAAATCAATGTTTTTATTCTGAAATTTTAATAATGCATAGTCACTCTTCGACACGGGACACGGGAAAGCGCCAAGTTCTTTCGCCCTTTCGTCAAAAACCGCGCTGACGCTTTTTTTATCGTCAAGATACACGACGGGCACGCCCGGGGCAATGATCCCCGCCTTCTCTCCCGCTATTTTTTCTTCCGTGTCTCCAAGATATTCCACGTGGTCAAGACTGATCCTGGTAATGACGGCCATCTCCTTACGCGACACCGCGTTCGTGGCATCCAGCCGTCCTCCAAGCCCCGTCTCCAAAATACAGTAATCGGGCTTTGCCTCCTTAAACAGGAGCATGGCCATAAAAAACAAATACTCGAAAAACGTGGGATGATAAAATCCCTCCGGCAGCTTTCCCTCTTCATTGAAGCGGTCATCTCCCTGAAGCACCTCCCAGGGGATCGCGTCATAAACATCGCAAAAAGCCCTCAGGAAATCCTCCTTGCCGACCATCTCACCGCGGATCAAAAAACGCTCCCGCACGTCCACCAGATGAGGGGACGTAAAGGAGCAGACCTGATAGCCCGCCTCCTCCAGTACGTACCTCAAATAGGCACAAACGCTTCCTTTGCCGTTTGTGCCCGCCACGTGCAGAATCTTAAGCTCCTTGTCAGGATTCCCCAGGCGCCTTAAAAACGCCCGGGTATCTGCCATCGTATTCTTCTTGGTAAACCGCGGAATGTTTAACAAATACTCCACGGCCTCCTCATAACTTCCAATTTCCTGTCTGACCATTTCCTTACCTCAGCTGGGAAAGTCTCTTGGTTACCTGCTCCATCATGTTCTCGTACTTTGCCAGCTTTTCCTTCTCTTCGGCGATCTTTGCTTCCGGCGCCTTGGAGATGAATCTTTCGTTGGAGAGCATTCCCCTGGAT
>ONSO01000289.1 GCA_900320485.1 uncultured Lachnospiraceae bacterium
CACAGCGTCGTGGATGACCTGATCCCCTTTAACGCAAATTTCATTTTGGCGTACTGTTCCTGGTATTTTTTGCTGGTGGGATCCATTTTGTATTTCATGCTCTACGACGTGCAAAGCTTCGTCAGATTACAGAAATTTATCATTGCGACGCAGGTCATTGGCATCGCTACCTGCATCCTTTGGCCGTCCATTCAGTATCTGCGGCCCGCGGAGCCTACGGGAAATGCCTTCTGCGTGTTTCTTGTAAAGTGCATTTACGGCGTTGACACCCCCACGGGCGTCTGCCCCTCCCTGCACGTGGGGTATTCCATGGCCATCCTGTCCGCGTGGCTAAAGCGCAGGCAGTCAAAGCCCTGGTGGAAGGCAGTCGTTACGGTCTGGGTGCTGCTCATCAGCATTTCCGTATGCTTTGTAAAACAGCATTCCTTCACGGACGTCTGGGCAGCATGCGTCATGTGCGCCCTGATCGAGGCGGTGCTTTTTTGGAAATATTGGAAAGAAAAAATAGTTCACCTGAGGATGTTCTCGCAACAGAAAGGGAAAAAAGAATGGCTAGAAGATGGGGCGATCGAAGAGACGGAAAGCTGATACGGGACATTGACGGCATGCATTACGTAATGCCGCTGATGTACCCAAACCGATGTGACAACGAAGCATTCATGACGATTCGCATCAATTTGGAAAAGACGGAAGAATATATCAAGAAATGGAACCGGGAGCATCCCGGCGCAGGGCTTTCCATCTTTCAGGTGGTGATCGCGGCAACGCTGAAGACCATTTGGCTAAGGCCCCAGATGAACCGCTTTATCGCAAATAAAAACATGTACCAGCGCAATGACGTGTCCGCGGCCTTTACCGTTAAGAAGACCTTCACGGACGAGGGGGACGAGACGCTGGCGCGGATCGTGGCAAAGGAAGGCGATACCCTAGAGAGCTTAAACAGTCAGGTGCAGGAGCAGATCCGGCTTTGCAAGACGGGGACGGACGCCTCCACGGATGCCATGGAGATCATCAAAAAGATCCCCGGCAAGCACTTCATCGGCTGGGTCGCGAGATTCCTTGACAGGCATGGCTGGATGCCCCAAAGCGTTATCGCAACGGACCCTTATCAGTGCTCCGTGGTGCTCTCGAACCTGGGCTCCATCGGCATGAACATAGGCTACCACCATCTGATGAACTGGGGTACCACCTCCATTTTTATCGTCATCGGCAAAAAGAGAAGGAAGCCCCATTATGATGCGGAGGGGAACGTGAGCATGCGCAGGGAGCTGAGCATTTCCACCACCATTGACGAGAGAATATCCGACGGATTTTATTATGCAAGAACGCTGAAGCTAATGAAAAAACTAGTGGAGAACCCGGAACTGTTAGAACTGCCGATCGAGCAGGAGGTGTAGCTCCACAAAAAGACAGGGGGCGATCAGATTGAAGGTATTGATCTTAAATGGTTCCCCGGCGGGGGAAAACAGCATTACTCTGCAGACCGTGCATTTTATCCAAAAGTACTTCCCAAAGCAGGAATACCGGGAGCTTCACGCAGGGCAGAGGATTAGAATGTATGAAAAGGATTTCACCGAGGCAAGGGAAGCCTTGGAATGGGCGGACCTGATCCTGTTTTGCTATCCCGTCTACACCTTCCTGGTACCGGCCCAGCTCCACCGCTTTATCGAGCTGATGAAAGGCGGCGGCGTGGACCTTCGCGGGAAATGGGTGACCCAGATCACCACGTCCAAGCATTTTTATGACGTGACGGCCCATGAATTTATCCGTGAGAATGCCGAGGATGCGGGGTGCAGGGTGATCCGGGGATTATCCGCGGACATGGAAGACCTCTTAAGTCCCAAGGGGCGCAAGGAAGCAATTGCCTTTTTCCGCCACGTGCTCTGGTCCGTGCAGCGGGACGGGCGCGGCGCAGCGCCGGAGGGGAAAAAAATTGTCGTGGTGGCGGACTATGACGGGGAAAACAAGGTTTTGCCGGAGCTGATCCGGGAGTTTCAGGAGGCGGCGCAATGCACCGTTACCGTGGAAAACATCCGGGAATTTCCCTTTGCCGGAGGATGTCTCGGTTGTTTCCACTGTGCGGCAGACGGAAAGTGTATTTACAAGGATCATTTCGATGACTTCCTCCGGGAGAAGATCCAGA
>ONSO01000250.1 GCA_900320485.1 uncultured Lachnospiraceae bacterium
AGCTCCTCATGCTGCGTCCGAAGCTGGCCATTTTAGATGAGACGGATTCCGGTCTTGACGTAGATGCGGTGAAGACGGTTTCCAAGGGAATCGAGGAGTACCATAAGTCGCAGGACGGAGCACTTCTGATCATTACCCACAATGCAAAAATCCTGGAGTCACTTAAGGTGGACAAGACCCACGTACTGGTGGATGGTCGCATTGTTGCGGAAGGCGGACCTGAGATCATCGAAGAAGTCAGCAGGAACGGATTTGAAAAGTATCAGCCAAAGGAAGCGTAAAAAGAAAGAGAATGAGCATGAAAGAAAAGACACAGGTACAGGACGTAAACAGGGAATTTTATGATTTTCGATTTAAAGAGGATGACGCGGACCGGTTCGAAGCGGGAATCACGCCGGAGATCATTCGGGAGATATCGGAGGAGAAAGGAGATCCCAAGTGGATGCTGGATTTCCGCCTGAAGTCCCTTGAGATCTATCATCGCACGCCCATGGCGCCCAACTGGGGTGCTTCCATTGAAGGGCTGGACGTGGATAACATCGTGACCTACATCCGTTCCAAGACAAGAATGGAGCAGGACTGGGACAAGGTGCCGGAAGACGTAAAGGAGACCTTTGAACGGCTCGGCATTCCACAGGCGGAGCGGGAGAGCCTTGCAGGCGTAGGGGCGCAGTACGATTCAGAGCTGGTCTACCATAATCTTCGAAAAGAGGTGGCGCAGTCAGGCGTTGTCTATACGGACTTGGAGAGCGCCATGCACGACGAGCGTTATGCAAAGATCATTCAGGATCACTTTATGAAATTGGTGCCGCCCACGGATCACAAGTTTGCGGCATTGCATGGAGCCGTATGGTCGGGAGGCTCTTTTGTATACGTGCCCAAGGGCGTGAAGCTGGAGATCCCGCTGCAGTCTTATTTCAGACTGAATGCCAAGGGGGCGGGCCAGTTTGAACACACGTTGATCATTCTGGAGGATGACGCGTATCTGCATTTTATCGAAGGCTGTTCCGCACCGAAATATTATGAGGCAAGCCTTCACGCAGGCTGCGTGGAGCTGTTTATAGGCAAGAATTCCATCCTGCGTTATTCCACCATTGAGAACTGGTCCAAGAACATGTATAACCTGAACACGAAAAGAGCCATAGTGGAGGAAGGCGGAAAGATCGAGTGGGTTTCCGGATCCTTTGGATCTCACGTATCTTACCTGTATCCCATGAGTATCCTAAACGGCAGGGGAGCAAGGTCGGAGTTTACCGGCATTACCTTTGCGGGCGAAGGGCAGAATCTGGATACGGGGGCTAAGATTGTACACAACGCACCGGACACGTCCTCTTACATGAATACAAAATCCATTTGTAAGAGCGGCGGGATCAGTACCTTCCGCAGCGCCATATTGGTCAAGGAAAATGCCAAGGGGAGCAAATCTTCCGTATCCTGTGAATCCCTGATGCTGGACAGTGAATCCCGTTCGGATACCATACCGGCCATGGACGTGCGCACGAATCAGGCAGACGTGGGACATGAGGCTAAGATTGGCCGGATCAGTGATGAGGCGGTATTTTATCTGACCAGCAGGGGCCTTTCCGAGGAGGAGGCAAAGGCCTTGATCGTAGGCGGGTTTGCAGATAACGTGTCTAAAGAACTGCCCATGGAATATGCCATGGAGATGAATAATCTGATCAAGCTGGAGATGGTTGGATCCATTGGATAAACAAGCCATCAGGCGAAAGGAAAGAAACGGATGGAAAAGATAAAGATCAATAAATTGCCGGGCCAGACCTGGAACAGGCTTGGCATGAATGACGTAAGCGTGGATGACTTCCCTTTTGAGGATGGACTGAAAGCGCAGATCCGGGAGGATGGGATGCCATGGGAAGAAAAAAAGGAAGCCTTGGACGAGACGCGGGAAGCGGGATTTTCGTCCATGGAGACGGCCCTTGGCGAGAATTTTACCAATCTCCTTAACGAGGCAAAAAGCGCAAGGGTGATCTCCTTTGAAGCACGGCCGGGCGAGCAAAAGACCTACCGCACGGAGTTTTCCTTTGAGGGCGGCGCGAGGTGTGCAAGACAGGAGTTTCTTGCACTTCCGGGAAGCCAGCTCACGATATTCCAGTATTATGACGGCGAGGGAAAGGTGCTTGGCGGAAGGGCAGGCATTCAGACGCTGATCCGCGCGCAGGCCGGCGCAAACGTAAAGCTGGTGCAGATCTTTACGGCCCTGGGCGAGACGGAGTGCCTAAATGACGTGGGAGCGGCGCTGGAAGAGGGCGCTGCGCTCGAGGTGGACCAGATCTTCCTTGGAGGGAAGAGCACGGTGTCCGGAACAATGGTTAATCTTACGGGGAGAAAAGCATCCTTTGCGTCTAACGTGGCTTATGACCTGGAGGCGGGAGAAAACCTGGACCTGAACCTTGTGGCAAGGCACGTTGGAAAGAAGACGGAGGCGCAGATGGACGTGAAGGGCGTTCTCCGGAAGGGGTCGAAAAAGCTTCTCCGCGCCACGGTGGATTTCATTTCCGGCTGCAGCGGTTCCGTCGGTCAGGAGGCAGAGGAGGTCCTTCTCATGGATGAGGAAGTGGTGAATCAGACCATTCCCCTGATCCTTTGCGGGGAGGAGGACGTGGAGGGAGCCCATGGCGCCTCCATTGGCCGGATCAATGAAGAGCACCTTTTCTACATGAAATCCAGAGGCATTTCGGAGGAACAGATCTATGAAATGCTGGCAAGTGCAAGAATTGAGACAGTCCTTGGCAGGATCGGGGACGAGGAGACAAGCGAAAGGGTGAGAAAGCATGGCAAATACGTTTTACGGTGAAATCTTAACAGATCACAATCTGCATCCCATGCATAAGCATGACCTTACCGGGGCCACCTGTGAGCATGAGGGGATCAACCCCTCCTGTGGGGATGACATTATTCTGAAACTAAAGGTGGAGGACGGCGTGATCCGTGACGGTTCCTTTACCGGAAGCGGCTGTGCCATTTCGCAGGCTTCTGCCGACATTATGCTGG
>ONSO01000120.1 GCA_900320485.1 uncultured Lachnospiraceae bacterium
TGGTCCCGGATACCTTGACAAGAGCAAAGAGAAGATCGTAGGCTTCCAGACTGACAAGCCCTTCAAGCGTTCCCTCCAGCCTTACGGCGGTATCCGTATGGCAGAGAAGGCTTGCTCCGACAACGGCTATGAGGTTGATCCTGAGATCTCCGAGTTCTTCTCCACTCACAGAAAGACTCACAACGCAGGTTGTTTCGATGCTTACAATCAGGAGATGAGAGCTTGCCGTTCTTCCCACATCATCACCGGTCTTCCCGATGCATATGGCCGCGGCCGTATCATTGGCGACTACAGAAGAGTTGCTCTTTACGGTATTGACAGACTGATCGAGGACAAGCAGGCACAGAAGGATTCCACCGGCCGCGTAATGACCGATGACGTGATCCGTCTTCGCGAGGAGCTTTCCGAGCAGATGACCGCTCTGAAGATGATGAAGGAAATGGCTGCATCCTATGGCTGCGACATCTCCAATCCCGCTACCAACGTTCAGGAAGCAATTCAGGCAGTATACTTCGGATATCTGTGTGCAGTTAAGGAGCAGAACGGTGCAGCAATGTCCCTTGGCCGTACCTCCACCTTCCTTGACATTTACGCAGAGCGCGACCTGGCTAACGGTACCTTCACTGAGGAGCAGATCCAGGAGTTCGTTGACCACTTCATCATGAAGCTTCGTTGCGTGAAGTTCGCTCGTACTCCCGAGTACAACCAGATCTTCGCAGGCGACCCCGTATGGGTAACCGAGTCCCTGGGCGGCGTTGGCGTTGACGGTCGTCACATGGTAACCAAGATGAGCTTCCGTTATCTGCACACCTTGAACAACCTGGGATCTTCACCCGAGCCTAACCTGACCGTTCTTTGGTCCACCAGACTTCCCGAGGGCTGGAAGAGATTCTGTGCAAAGATGTCCATTACGACTTCTTCCATCCAGTACGAGAACGATGACCTGATGAGAGTAACCCACGGTGATGACTACGGCATCGCTTGCTGCGTATCCTCCATGAGAATCGGTAAGGAAATGCAGTTCTTCGGCGCTCGTGCTAACCTGGCTAAGTGCTTACTGTACGCTCTGAACGGCGGTATCGATGAAGTTACCAAGAAGCAGGTTGGTCCCAAGTATCGTCCCGTTACCGGCGACGTTCTTGAGTATCAGGACGTATATGACAAGTTCATGGACATGATGGAGTGGCAGGCTGACGTTTACGTTAACACCCTGAACATTATCCACTACATGCACGACAAGTACTGCTACGAGAGAGCAGAGATGGCTCTTCATGACAGAGACGTTCGCAGATACTTCGCAACCGGTATCGCAGGTCTGTCCATCGTTGCAGACTCCCTGTCCGCGATCAAGTACGCTAAGGTTGAAGTTATCCGTGACGAGGATGGCATCATCGTTGACTTCAAGACCACCGGTGACTTCCCTAAGTACGGTAATGATGATGACCGCGTAGACGACATCGCTCAGGACATCGTTCACAAGTTCATGACCGCAGTTAGAAGACATCACACCTACAGAGATGGCTTCCCTACCACTTCCATCCTGACCATTACCTCTAACGTTACCTATGGTAAGGCTACCGGTAATACTCCTGACGGACGTCGTAAGGGCCAGCCTTTCGCTCCCGGTGCTAACCCCATGCACGGCCGTGACAGCCACGGTGCAGTTGCATCCCTTTCCTCCGTATCCAAGCTGCCCTTCAATGATGCACAGGATGGTATCTCCAATACCTTCACCATCATCCCCAGCGCTCTTGGTAAGGAAGATCAGGTATTCGCCGGCGACATCGAATTAGACCTGAACAAGTAATAAACTTTTACGGGTGGAGCGGCAAGCGCTGCTCCCCCGCCAATCCATGAGGAGGTGAAACCAATGGACGACGAAAAGAAGATTGATGATCTTGTGAAAATGTTGGATTCCGGCTTTGCAAGTGGCGTGGGACACGTCAACGTGGACACCGACGAAGCTCAGTCCGATCAGTCCAAAACCGTTCAGACCATGGGATGTACGGATTGTTCCAGAACTCCCCTGGCATGTAGCGTTCCCACTCTTCACCAAGGATTAGACGATTACAAATAATACCTTTCACGCATGCCCCCGCGGCGGCGTGAAAACAAAAAAATAGGAGGAATATAATCATGGCAGCATCTAAAACACAGGTTGATAACCTTGTTAACTTACTGGATGGTTACGCTACTAAGGGCGGCCATCATCTGAATGTAAACGTTCTGAACAGAGAGACTCTTATTGACGCTCAGAAGAATCCCGAGAAGTATCCTCAGCTTACCATCCGCGTTTCCGGCTATGCCGTAAACTTCATTAAGCTGACTCCCGAGCAGCAGGCAGACGTTATCTCTCGTACCTTCCATGAGTCTTTCTAATCTTTTAAGAGATAATGAATTTCCGGAAGGAGCCATGCCGCGTGCATGGCTCTTTTTTTAGAAAAAGAAAGCGAGGGAGCATCATGCTTGGAAGAATTCACTCATTAGAAAGCTTTGGAACGGTAGACGGCCCTGGAACCAGATTGGTGGTGTTCTTTCAAGGCTGTCCCATGCGTTGCGCATACTGTCATAATCCCGACACCTGGGAAATGAATGCGGGTACGCCCATGGAAGCGTCCTATATCATTGAACAATATGAGCGCAACGCTCCTTTTTATCAAAATGGCGGCGGGATCACGTGCACTGGCGGTGAACCCCTCATGCAGATCGACTTTCTGATCGAACTCTTTACTCTTGCCAAAGAAAAAGGCATTCATACCTGCCTGGATACGTCCGGCATTGCCTTTAACCCCAATAACGGGCCTTTAATGGAAAAGTTTGACAAGCTGATGCCTCTCACCAACCTTGTCATGCTGGACATTAAACACATAGATCCCGAAAAGCACAAGGCTCTCTGCCTCCAGCCGAATGAAAACATCCTGAAATTCGCCGCTTACCTTGATAAAAAGGGCGTGGACTTCTGGATCCGTCACGTAGTCGTTCCCGGTCTCACGGACGATGAAGTATATCTGGAAAAATTGGGTTACTTTATCGGACAGTTCCATTGTCTGAAGGCCCTGGACGTACTCCCCTATCACACCATGGGCGTGAATAAATATGAGAAACTTGGTATAAAGTACCGCCTGGAAGGCGTTCCTCCCATGGACAAGACTCTGCTTTTGGATAAGAAGGCCGCCATTCTCCGTGGGATCAAGAAACGCCGCGAAGAGATGGGCTTTGCACCGCATCATGGCTGTTAGGCGCCGCTAACCGTAATTTTTTCTCATTTACCTATTGAAAAACCTCCTGACTTATAATAAAATATTCTCAGAAACGAGCATTTGCTTGTGGCATGAGTAAAGGAGGTAATTTACAATGGCATTTAAAATTGGTGACAGCTGCGTAGCTTGTGGTGCTTGCGAAGCTCAGTGTCCTGTTGGCGCGATCAGCATGGGCGATGGCAAGTTCGAGATCGATCCAGATAAGTGCATCAGCTGTGGTGCATGTGCAGGTCAGTGCCCCGTTGGTACCATCGAAGAGGAATAAACATAGCATAAGCAAAAAACCGCAACTAAAAGGCATTTCAGTGAATACTGAAATGCCTTTTCTTTTTGTCCCGGATCCGCAAATGCGCAAGACCCCGGCGTTTTTCAATCTAATTTCTGCGTTCTCTCAAGCTTACTCCTGATTGCCTGACCGCTTTCGGTCCAGATTTGCAAACTTGGTGTACTCCGGCAGCCATACCAGCTCCACGGTTCCAATGGGGCCGTTTCTTTGTTTTGCGATAATGATCTCAGAGATTCCCTTCTTCTCCGTATCAGGATGATAATAGTCATCACGGTAGATGAACATTACCACGTCCGCATCCTGCTCAATGGCTCCGGAATCACGCAGATCCGAAAGCATGGGTCTGTGGTCCGGACGGCCTTCCACGCCTCGGGAAAGCTGCGACAATGCCAGCACGGGCACGCTGAGCTCCCTGGCCACGGCCTTCAAGGACCTCGAAATCTCCGCGATCTCCAACTGGTGAGACTCATTCTTTCCGCTGCCCGACATGAGCTGCAGATAGTCGATAATCACCATGGAAAGATCATGTTCCATCTTAAACTTACGGCACTTGGAACGAAGCTCTGCCACGGAAATGCTGGGGGTGTCATCGATGATCAGCTTTGACCTGCCGATGTCCGCCGCACTCTCGATCAGACGCTCCCACTCATTATCCGCAAGTTGACCCGTACGAAGCTTCTGCGCGTCCACGTTGGACTCCAGCGAAAACATACGGTTCACCAGCTGTTCCTTGCTCATTTCCAGACTGAATATGGCAACGCATTTATTCTGGCGGAACGCCACGTTCTGCGCAATGTTCAGTGCAAATGCCGTCTTTCCCATGGAAGGACGGGCCGCAATCAATACAAGATCTGAAGGCTGCATGCCCGCGGTACGGTAATCCAGGTCGATAAACCCGGTTGCTACGCCCGTGACGTAACCGTTCATTTTTGAAGCCTTGTCGATCTTATCCATGGCGTTGCTCACCACCTGACGGATGGGAACAAACTCGCCCGTGGTCTGCATCTGCGCCAACTGGAATACACGTTTCTCCGCATCCTCCAGTATGCTCTCCATGTTCTCCTTGCCCGAATAACAGGCATTGGAGATCTCCTGATTGATCTTGATCATTTTCCGGAGCACGGATTTTTCATGAACGATAGTGGCATAATGCTTTGTATTTACCGGCGTCAGCGCATCATCCCTCATGTCGATCAAAAACTCCAGACTGCTGACCTCCGGCGGTATGTCCTTCTCCTTCAGCTTCGCCTGAAGCGTTACGGGATCCACCGGCGATCCCGAATTTCTCATCTCCAGCATCGTTTCAAAAATGACGCCGTAATTCCTGTCGTAAAAATCATCCCCCACCAGGATGTCTGCCGCAACGGTAATGGCAGTGGCATCCATGATCATGGCGCCGATCACGCTCTGCTCCGCCACAAGATCATTTGGCATGGTTTTCTTTATAATGTTTTCCTCTGCCCCTGGCATCCCTTTCACCCCCGTGGTCTAACTACTCTTTCTTCCCAAAGCCTGCGCGTCTTACTCTTCCGTAACCTTTACGCTCAGCTTTGCCGTAACCGCGGGATGAAGCTTTAATGCCACCTCATAAGTTCCAAAATTCTTCAGATTCTCCGCAAGCTGGATCTTCTTCTTATCGATCTCGATGCCATGCTGCTCCTTCACGGCAGCCGCGATCTCCTTCGTGGAAACGGAGCCAAAGGTCTTTCCGCCCTCGCCTGCCTTGATCTTAACGACAACCTGCTTCTGCTCCAGATCTGCCGCCAGCGCCTTAGCCTGATCCAGCAGCTCCTTCGCCTTCTTCTCCTCATTTGCCTTCTGAAGCTTTAAGTCATTCATATTCTTCGCCGTGGCTTCCACGCCGATCTTCTTGGGAAGAATGTAATTTCTGGCATAGCCCTCGCTCGCCTCGATCACGTCCCCCTTCTTTCCTAACTTTTTCTCATCCTGCAGTAAAATGATCTTCATGTCATCCAGTCCTTTCTTAACTTAAATCTCTCCATTATCCAACATTTCGTCCAGGGTTCCCTTGAGGATTCCAATGGCCTCCGCAAGACCCGTGCCCTCCATCTGACACGCCGCCACGTTCATGTGACCGCCGCCGCCCATGCGCTCCATAATGATCTGCACGTTGACCTCGTCGATGGATCTTGCACTGACGTAAATCTTTCCCTGATAATCCGTGAGGACAAAGCTTGCCTTGATCCCCTTGATGTTAAGGAGCTCATTGGCCGCCTGCGCCCCGATAACCGTAGGACTGGGAACGTCCTCCGCCGTACATACGGAAATGGCAAAGGATTGCCTGTAAATCTCCGCCTGACTGACGGCATCCGCCCTGGCCTTATACTCCGTGGCATCCTCTCTAAACAGCTTCCGGACCCTCGTCACGTCGGCACCGCTCCTGCGAAGATATGCGGCCGCCTCAAAGGTACGCACGCCCGTCTTAGTCACAAAATTATTGGTATCGACCATGATGCCGGAATACATGCTGTCCGCTTCCTCCGGACGGATCTTGATGCCGTCCGCAATGTACTGCAGCACCTCAGATACCATCTCGCAGGCAGACGACGCATAAGGCTCCACGTAGGAAAGCGTGGCATTCTCAATGGTCTCCGTTCCCGCCCTGTGGTGATCCAGAACCACCACGGACTTACAATAGCGAAGAAGCTCAGGGCACTCCGTGATGGACGGCTTATTTACGTCAACCACCACAAGAACCGTATTATTCTCCGCCAGCTCCAGCGCCTGCGCGCCGGTGACGATCATGTCCTCGTCATACTCCGGATTATTCTTAAACAGATCTACCAGCGGCTGAATGGCATTGGTGGATTCCGTGAGAACAATGTTCGCCTTACGATCCAGCGCCTTGGCGATCCGGTAGATGCCAACGGCCGAGCCAAAGCTGTCTACGTCCGGCATTCTGTGTCCCATGACGAGAACGCGGTCCTTTGCCGTAATGATCTCGCGCAGCGCATGTGCCTTTACCCTTGCCTTCACGCGGGTATTTTTCTCAACCTGCTGGCTCTTTCCGCCATAATACGTAATGCTGTCCGGCGTCTTGATCACGGCCTGGTCGCCGCCGCGTCCAAGCGCCAGGTCAATGGCATTCCGGCTAAACTCATAATTCTGTGCATAGGATAAACCGTTTAATCCAATGCCGATACTGATGGTCACCGCCATCTCATTACCGATGTTAACGGTCTTTACTTCCTCCAGCAGGTCAAATCTCGACTCCTGAAGCTGCGTGATGGCCTTCTTTCTCAGGATAATGAGATACTTATCCTTCTCCAGCTTCTTGCTGATGCCATCCAGCGAAGCCACGTATTTATTGATCTTTCTGTCGATAAGCGCCGTAAGCAGGGATCTTCGAACCTCCTCTACGCTCTCCAGGGCTTCCTCATAGTTGTCAAGGTAGATCAATCCGGCCGCAAGGCTCTGATCATCCAACTCCTGCAAGGCAATGCGAAGCGCCGTCTCATCAAACAGATACACCGCGATCAGATAACTGTCATAACCTTCAACGTCAATGATGTCGCTGTGCTCCACGGTCTCCCTGAGGCCAAGCTTTCTAAACTTTGCAAGATACTCGCAGTCCTCAAAATGCAGCTCGTACTGCGCCTCATCCAGCCCCGCGTCATCAGGCAGCTTATCCCTGGTAATGGTCGGGAACAATGACGTAATGGACTTATTGTAACCCTTGGGCTGATGCACTGCATTCTCAAAGGCAGCATTGGTCCAGATCACCTTACCGCCGTCATCCAGCAGCGCATAAGGAATGTCCAGTTCCCGCAGAAGCATCCTCTGGATCTGCCCATATTCCGTGGCAAAGCTCACCAATTCATTCATGATGACCGGCTTATTGTAGAAATACAGCGTGATGGTCACGCCAAAATAAAACACCGTATAACCCAAAAGCAACAGTCCGGAGCGCACGTCCATCATAAATACGGCAAGATCCACCGCCAAAAGCAATGCCCCAAGATAAAAGCTAAAGTGGGTAAAGAATTTTAATCTGCCCTTTAGTTTAATGTGTTTCTTCATAGGATTCCTCTCCCCATGACGGGCCTATTTTCTGGGTCTGACCCACCAGGTACGGTTCACGCCGATGATCCCCTGCCCCTTGAGCTGTGTCAGAAGCGTATATCTCGCCTCATCCCGCCCCTCCGGGGTACACATGTAATTAACGTAATTGTCAACCACGGAAAAGATGTTTCCGGTACGGCCCTCGATCTTGAAATTGCTAAAGCCCATGGGCACGTACTTCTCCCATACGTCCTGCGCGGGAATGTAATTCAGATTGTTCCTGATGCTGTAGGGCGTATTGTAATCGCCATATTCACAATGCCACTCAGGCAGCTGGATAAAGGAGCGGCCCGCGGGATCCTTTGCAAATTTCCCCGCCTTCGCGTCCTTGGGAAGACGCTCCTTAACGTAATCCGGGAGCTCCTCCAGT
>ONSO01000112.1 GCA_900320485.1 uncultured Lachnospiraceae bacterium
ACTTAGGATGATCGCGATCAGCACCACCAGCTCTGCCATATAAATGATCTGCGTCACACGAAAGGGATATCTTCCGTACCAGACCAGATAAAACCAGTCAAACATTCTTGCAATCGCCAAAAAGCCAAGATCCTTAAATACCATCCATTTTTTCTCTAAAACCGCCAGCACCGCCACAATGAGATAGAGCAGATACACCAGAAGATTGACCGGTCTGTCGACATAATCCAGCACGTTTCTGCGCGCGATCGCCCCAAGTACTTCCACGCTTTTTTTCGCCAGGCCGGGCTGCGCCGCCTTACGCTGCGCTTCTGCCACTTCCGCCAGGGCCACCATATTTTCACGGTTCACTGCCCCGTCCATCAAAATATTATAGTGATGCGTGATCGCCTCCATCGAAGACTCGGTGATCCCCATGCCCTCATATAGTTCCTTATGGCTTTCATAATCCGGAAAGCCGTCATAATCAAATAATACCTCCGACGCATCCGTATATTCCTGAAACTCTCTCCACTGCGCCGATCCATAAGCAATACGGTTTCCAAAATAAACCGCCGCCATAACGGCGACAAAGACGCACCCCAACACAAAGACGTTGCGGATGACCTTTTTGGAGCTCTCGCCTATCATCTTTCCGAGAAAAACCATCCCCAAAAATGGCAGTAACATGAAAAACCCTTTGTCACGCATGCCCATGGACCATACGGTCAACACCAGAAACGGGATCGCCTGCATAAGATAATCCTTGAGAGACTCCTTCGGCTTTAGCAGGGCAAGCACAAAAAGCGCCGCCGTGCCGACAAGCCCCGTCGCCATGGTAAATTGCGTCTTCGCAAAATAGTGATAAAAGAAAGCACAATAAGTAAACACGTATGTTGCCCAGACAGCCATCCCGCTCCAGATGCTTTTACATTTTTCCAGGGATTGATACAAAAGGATCATCAACGGGATTCCAAGACAGACACAAAGAAAGATTCCAAACCATGGGATCCCATTTCCCGTCAGAGAATACAAAAGGCTTAAAAACAGCCCTGACAAAATACCCATGTAATACATATGTGGCTCCGGTTTCCCCGTCATCTCCCCGGATACAATGGTTTTCAGATAAATATTGTCATTGTCGATCAAAAAAGGCGAGCTTGCATTCCACAGGATCACCAAAACCAAGACGCTAGCCGCACTGGCAACTGCCAGTAGGAGTCTTCCGACCTTTTTTCGACGAATTTCTTCCTTTTCCACTTTTATTTTCCCCTTAACTTTCCGATCTCTCGTATTTGATATTATCCTAAACCGGCATTATTTGCAATCCTTTTCCTTACCTGCTCTTTTCCATTCTTGTCAAAACCACTTCCCAAAACTCCTACATTATGATAAAATGATGCAGAGGTTGCGAAGCTCCAAAGCCCCGAGAGAAAACAGACAATGAGGAAAGAACATGAAAATATCTCCCAACCGATTAGATCGTTCTTTTTTTATGCATCAGGAAGAATATGAAAAAAAAGCCTTGGAGATTCTTCGATCCGGCTGGTACGTCCTCGGTCACGAGGTTACCTCCTTTGAGGAAGAATTTGCCGCTTTTACGGGCGCTCGCTACTGCGTCGGTTTGGCAAGCGGTCTCGACGCTCTTTGGCTTGCTTTTCGCGTCCTTGGCATCGGTGCGGGGGATGAGGTCTTGGTTCAGGCGAATACCTATATCGCCAGTGTCATGGGCATCACCATCAATGGAGCGACACCGGTCTTTGTGGAACCTGACGCCTATTACAACATGGACACCTCTTTATTAGAGGCAAAGATCACGGATAAAACGAAGGCCATTCTGGTGGTTCACCTCTATGGACAGGCTTCGGACATGGCGCCGATCGTATCTCTCTGCCAAAAATACCATTTGCGTCTGGTGGAAGACTGTGCGCAATCGCACGGCGCTGCCTACGACGGCAAAATGACGGGCACTTTCGGAGATATCGGCTGTTTTTCCTTCTATCCCTCCAAGAATCTTGGTGCTTTCGGAGATGCCGGAGCCATCGTCACAAATGACGAGGGCATTGCCCGTGCCATGAGGATGTATCGGAATTACGGCAGTGAAAAACGCTATTATAATAAAGTAGTCGGTGCGAACTCAAGGCTGGATGAAATGCAGGCAGGCCTTTTGCGAGTCCGGCTCTCCCATTTGGAGGAACTGACCGAGGAACGCAGGCGCATCGCGGAAACCTATCTGAAATCCCTGCAAAATCCAAAGCTCCTTCTCCCGCAAACCAGAGAGCATTGCTCCCACGTATGGCATCAGTTTGTCCTTCGCTGCAAGGAGCGGGAATCCCTGATCTCCTATCTCGCCGAAAAGGAGATCGGCACCATCATCCACTATCCGATTCCTCCTCATCTATCCGAGGCATATGCTTACCTCGGATATCCAAAGGGCAGCTTACCCCTCACGGAAGAATACGCGGATACGGTTTTATCCATTCCCATGTACAACGGAATGACTGCCGAAGAACAAGCATACGTTATCGACTGTCTCAATCAGTTTTAACCATAAACTCCATGCCAACAGTCAGCAGAAAAAGAGTTTTCAGGAAAGGAAATAGCATGAACATAGAAGATCAATATCGCGTGATCAATTTCAATGATTTTGGCGACGAGCGCGGTAAATTATACGTGATTGAAGGCGACGGCATGGACATCCCGTTCGACGTCAAGCGAGTTTTCTACATGTACGACTCCGATGATACCGTCGTAAGAGGCCAACACGCCAACAAAGAGACGGAGTTTGTGCTGATCAACGTCAGCGGCAAGAGCAAGGTACGAGTCGATAACGGCCATGAATCCCGCATCATCTCGCTGGACAAGCCCGGGATCGGACTTTATATTACGGCCATGCTCTGGAAAGACATGTATGAGTTTTCCGCAGATTCCGTATTGCTTGTGTTGGCCAGCAGGCATTATGACGCGCATGAATACATCCGCGATTATCAGGAATACTTACAATATCTCAAGGACTTTGAGGCCCAAAAAACAGTCTCCGAAGAGCCTATAAAAACTAACGAAAATGAGGACGTACCCGGAAATGAGTAAGATTTCGATCATTATTCCCGTATATTATAATGAAGATACCTTGATGGCGCTCTATCAGGACATGCAGGAAAAGATCCTGGCAAAGCTGGGAGACTATGAGCTGGTCTTTGTCGATGACGGCTCCGGTGACAATTCCTGGAATATCCTGAATGAAATCCATGCAAAAGATCCGGCACACGTCCAGCTCCTCCACCTGTCCAGAAATTTCGGAGAGCATGCCGCCATCTTGGCGGGACTGTGCGCCTGCACCGGTGATTGTGCCGTTACAAAGCAGGCTGACTTACAGGAAGACTCAACCCTGATCCTGGAAATGTACGAAAGCTGGAAAAAGGGAAACAACGTGGTTCTCGCCATCCGTCGCTCCCGCGATGAGAGCAGGATAAAGGTTTTCTTTGCAGGTCTCTATTACCTTATGGTACGGAAATTCGTCAACAAGGATATGCCGGCGGGCGGCTGCGACTGTTATCTGGTCGACCGAAAAGTGATCGAAGTATTGCGCCTGCTCGATGAAAAGAATTCCAGCCTGACCCTGCAGGTCATGTGGGCCGGTTTCCGCACGGAAAAGATTTACTTTGACCGTAAAAACCGCGAAGTGGGCAAATCCCGCTGGACGCTTGCCAAAAAAGTCAAGCTGGTGATGGATTCCATGATGAGCTTCTCCTATGTCCCCATCCGCATGATGACCTATATCGGTTTCTTATTTGACCTCTTTGCGATTGGAATGCTGATCAGTGTTTTGGTGGAATATTTTACGAAACAGACGCCCTTGGTCGGCTGGTCCTCCCTGATGTGCGTCATCTTATTTTCCTCCGGTCTGATCCTTTCCATGCTGGGCATTTTGGGCGAATACCTCTGGAGAACTTTGGATGCTTCCCGCAAAAGGCCACCGTTTATCGTGGAGGACGTCATAAAGAGTACCGGTTCCGCACAGGCAGGCGCTGATGCCACAACACCGGAAACAAGGCATAAGGCAGGGATACAAAATGACTGACGGCGATCCGAAGGCCAAGGTGCCTCCAAAGACGAATAAAACCTTAGTGCAGTTTATCAAGTTTTCCCTGGTCGGTCTGTCTAACACCTTGCTGAGTGAAGGAATATACGTGATATTGGTATATTTTAAGATGCATTATATTCCGGCCAGCTTCATCGGTTTCTCGCTAAGTACCGTAAATGCCTTTTATTGGAACAGTCGCTATGTTTTTACGGCTGGTGAAAAACAATCCCCCATCAGGCTATTTTTCCGAACCTATCTCGCCTATCTTGGGAGCTATCTCTTGAGTGCGGCATTACTGTTTTTCTGGATCGACCTGCTCCATATTTCCCGCTATATGGATCTGCCCGCTGTCTGGTGCACTCAGCATGGCTTACAGGGCTTCGACCGGGAATTCTTTGGCGAGGCAATCGCCGCTTTCTTAAATCTTTTGATCACGGTTCCTTTGAATTTCTTTGTCAACAAATTCTGGGCTTACCGCGAAAAACGGCAATCGAGTAGGAGGAATTTCTCATAAGAGAGAAATTCCGACCTCTCACACCACCGTGCGTACCGTTCGGTACACGGCGGTTCAATCAACTTAACAAGTGACACACCTTTCGGTGTAGTAATCTAACATTGAGACTAATCCAAATGAGGTTAGTCTCTTAGTGCTTATAGCCTTTTGTACCCATCCATTGTGAGCAAGTCTTGCATATCTGTCTCCACAGTAGGCAATTTTATACGCTGCCCATCTTGGTACATCCAACTTCATCAAATTCTTAGCTCTATTCTGCGGAGTTTTCCAATGCTTCCAAATACACATACGGAGTCTGAATCTGATGTTTCCATCAAGTTCTTTACAAAGTGTTTTCATACTACCTATCTTGAAGTAGTTTATCCAACCTCTTATGAGCTGGTTAAGTTTCATTACCTTATAGCTGTTGCTGACGCCCCAGCTACGGCAAGTGAGTTCTTTCATTCTCATTTTGAACTTTGCCACTGATTTCGCATGTGGTTTTGCCTTAAACTGATGTGCTCTCGAATCAAAGCAGAATCCAAAACCAAGATATTTTAATCCACTTGGTCTGTCCACTTTACTCTTGGTCACGTTGACTTTGAGACCTAGTTTCTCCTCAATGAATCTAGAGATATTTCTCATGACTCTATTGGCTGACATTTCGCTTCCGACCATTATGATACAGTCATCCGCGTATCTCACAAAGTTAAGCCCTCGCTTTTCCATTTCCTTATCAAGTTCATTCAGCATGATGTTTGCCAATAATGGCGAGAGATTTCCTCCTTGTGGTGTTCCCACAACAGAGTCCTTGTACTCATCATCAATCATGATTCCACTGACTAGGTATTTTCTAACGATAGAAATAACATCTCCATCTTTTATGATTCTGCCTATGATAGTCATAAGCTTGTCATGATTAACTGTGTCAAAGAACTTTTCCAAGTCAATGTCTACAATCCAGTCATTATCATCATTCATCATATCGAGTGCAGTTAGGATTGCTTGCCGTGCACATCTATTGGGTCTGAATCCATAACTGTGGTCATCACAAATTTCTCTTGCTCTTCTTTCTCCAGATCACATCCATAAATAATTCCTCCTTTTATTTCTATTTTACTCGGATTCCTTAACGTAAATCCAAACACGGTTTTGGATGACGTCGCAGGTCTCCTCCGGCGTCTTGTCTCCGGCAAACATGGCATCCAGTTCCTCATAGATAATGCGATCGATCACGCTGTCCGTTATCGGCAACGCGACGCAGCTTTCCAAAAAAGCCTCCGCCCTGTGTGCGGAAGTCGTTCCATCCTCAAAGACGTACAACTCCTTCCTATCTTTCATCCCGGGTGCATGAAACCAATAACGACCTTCTTCGTCTGGCACGATCTTCTCTAAAGGATACTTTAGGGCTCCAAGTCCCAAACTCAGGCTGTTTTGCTTCCTCTCGGTTAAAAACAGCTCCAAAAACTCACTGACCTCTTTTAGGTGCGTGCACTCCTTGCTTACCACAAGAAGACCTCGCGTGTTTAAGAAGCATCCATTCTCACCGTCCGTCGGCAAACCAACGATATGCCCTTTTTCCCTCTCAGCTTCCATGCCAAACTCACAAAAACCCATCAAATAACCCAGACTTAAATCTGCCATGCGCCTGCCTTCGCCAAACCAAGTATCCTCATTCTCTGGCTTTGGCGCATCTGCCGCCATCTTTACCAGCCTGACAAACCTCTCGTCATCAAAATGACAGTCATTTTTCTCCTTGTCATATAAGAAGGAATGCTGCCAATCCTTGGAAAGAAGCCTAAGTAAGGCAAATGACGCATAGCATTTATTCATTTCGGGATAATAGAGGCTCACGTCCAGCTTCCCTGCCTCCATCAGGTTGATCACGTCCTCCAGCGTCCAGGAGGATCCCTCCCAGACTTTGTCCGGAACCCAAAGGCCGGATGCCGTCATCCCTCCGGGAATGCCCATGAATTTCCCGTTTGCCGTACCAAGCCCGATAGCACCCGGCAAAATCTTGTCCATGGTTTCCTTCGAGATGAGATCGCTCAGTTCCATCAGTCCCCCTTTTTCGCTGAGCATTACAAAGTCTTCCCTGGAAACATACATAAGGTCAGCACCCTTTCCTAATAGGAATTCCGCGTAGAAACGATCTTTTTCCTCCTGGGAAAGGACCGTCTGAAACGTGACCGGTAAACCCAAGTGCTTTTTGGAATAGTCACTGCTGCATTCCGAGAGGATCTGATTTACGTCATAATCATTCACAAGATCAACGAATTTGATCTCATCCCTCTCCTTCTCTTCCAGTGAGAGCACTGCCACGTAGGAGTCGCCTTCGCCCGACTGAAGCCAAAGACGTGGAAGCTGATCCTTTTCCGAGATAAACGGAGTCACCCCGTAATTTGTAGGAAGACCGTTTTTCTGAAGATCCAGCCTTCGAAGGTTTGTCCCCTGCACAACGTTCCACTCATAAATGGATTTTGCACTCAGATAATAGACGGAGTCCCCAAGCATCCCCAAAAAGCTTCTCGAGGACAGCCCGTTTTCCAGCTTGCCTAAACCATGAAACTCATGCTTTTCTTCATCCAAACACAGGAATTGATCCGCCTTCTCGGCAAAATTTCCGACAATAAATAGAACCTCACCACTTTCATTCGTCAGGGTCTCCCGGAATGTCGTCTCCTCGCCGCCATTCCACTGCGCCAAAGACTTACCATCTTGATCAAAGGCATAAATGGCTGCATTTCTGGGCATGCCGCCTGCCATCACGTAAACGTGGCCGTTCCCATCCGCAAGGCACCTGACCGTCTTTTCAAGAATTCCCTTCTCGGTAAGCACCTCCGTGAGATCCGTCGACCCTGTCATGCCCTTCGCGTCAACAAAAAAGAGCTTTTCCTCAACGGGCACGTGGGATCCCCCTCTTTGAAGGAACGCCTCCCACCAGAATGCAAACGTCTCAGGGCCCGTCACCGTAAAGCCCCGAAGCTGGCCTCGCTTGCTCTCCTCCCCGCCAAGATCTTCCAACGTGAGCTTTCTTTCCCATTTTTCACCCGTGGCGGGATTCCAGCATTCCAATAAATAATGATCCCAAATCCACTGATCTCCTATGTTGGCGTAAACGATGAACAATTGATAAAGACTACTGCCAAGACTTGCATTGGCAACCGTCCAATGCGTCAAGCCATCCTCCGTGGTCTCTCCATCCTGCCAGGAAAGAATGTCCCCGACCCAATAGAGTTCATCCGATGCTTCCTTCTTCGGCGCCACAAAGCCTTTTTCCTTCCAACTACCTTCTTGAGGACCTGCCGGCGAAGTGGCTTCCTGCTTTTTTGCACAGCTACAAAAAAAGAAGGCCACGAAGAACAGCCAAAGAACAATAATTCCTTTTTTCATCAAGCATTACTCCCTTTATGAATCATAAAAGCTTCCCGTTTCTGTTTCTATTATACCATTCTACCGTAGGCCTTCAACAGCCTTAAGCAAACAAGTAAATTTATTTTTCGAAAAAATGAAGAGCCTAATGCTTTAGACTCTTCATCTTTATTTTACCAAGGTTTCAGCTCCTTCGCGCACTTATTTTTCCAAAGAAAAACCCCAAAACCAATCCAGCCTACTAGTGCCACCGCGTGAACTCCCCACAACGGTATTGGCAGCCTTGACAGCGGTTTCATAAATATCCTCCCAAATAACAAAAAGCAATGGTAACAGCTAAAGTCCGTGTTGCCGCCTAAAACCCGAACCGTTCTTCTATACTTTCCTTTCCAGAATACGCATGTGGCATTATTTTAGCGTTCCTTCAGATATAGCTGTACCCTATTTTGGATGATGTCTGCCACCTCATCAACCGTCTTAGCTCCCG
>ONSO01000149.1 GCA_900320485.1 uncultured Lachnospiraceae bacterium
TCGGCTGCGGCGGCAACCGCGATCCGCACCGCCGCTATGAGATGGGCGCGGCCGCGGGCAAGTATGCGGACCTGTCCATCATTACTGAGGACAACTCCCGTTTTGAAAAGGCGGAGGACATGGTCGGCAAGGTATTGGTGGTGATGATCGAGGGGAAGGTCGCGGACGAGGACGTTTACGTGGCCAGAACCTATCGGGACGCACCCAACGTAGACGGATATCTGTTCCTGAATTCTTCGGCCTCCTTTATGACGGGGGACCTTGTAAAGGTTCAGGTGACGGATGCCAATGAATATGATCTGATCGGAGAAACGTATCATGAGTGATGAAAAACAGAAGCGGGAAAAAATGAATCTGCCTAACAAACTGACCATATTTCGCGTGATCCTGATCGTTCCCTTTGTCATTTTGTTATTGGGATACTGTGAGGGTTGGCCGTGGTTTAAGGCATTGTTTGGAGAGAATGGTTACGTGGCGGAATGCATTGCGCTTGCCGTCTTTATCATAGCAAGCCTGACGGATCTGCTGGACGGAAAGATCGCAAGAAAGTATCATCTTGTCACGAATTTTGGAAAGTTTATGGATCCCTTGGCGGACAAGCTTTTGGTATGTTCGGCCATGATCATTCTGATCCAAATGGGGAGGATCCCCTCCTGGATCGTCGTCATTATCATCAGTCGGGAATTTATCATCAGTGGATTCAGACTGATCGCTTCGGATAAGGGCGTTGTGATCGCTGCAAGCTATTGGGGAAAATTTAAGACAACCTTTCAGATGATCATGATCTGCCTGATGATCGTAAGGGACGTGCCCGTATTTGCAAATTTGGGCGGCGGAAAGGCGTTTGGCATCGTGACGGACGTGATCACTTGGATCGCGCTGGCGCTGACCATAATTTCCCTGTTGGATTACGTCATTAAGAATAAGGACGTCATGAAGGACACAAAGTAAGGCACTGTAAGCCGGGAGGAAGCGATGACTGCGGAAATCATATGCGTGGGAACGGAACTCTTACTTGGAAACATAGTGAACACAAATGCGGCGTATTTGGCGCAGCAGCTGGCGGCGCTTGGCATTACCAGCTATTATCAGACGGTGGTGGGAGATAACCGGGAGAGGCTTTTGGATGCGCTGGAGCTTGCGGCAAAGCGGAGCGAACTTATCATTTTGTCAGGCGGTTTGGGACCGACCCGGGATGACCTGACAAAGGAGACGGTGGCGGAGTTTTGCTCGAAAAAGCTGGTGACGGACGAAAAGAGCAAGAAGCAGATCGAAGCATATTTTGTTGCCCGGGGAATCAAGCCGACCAAGAATAACTGGAAGCAGGCCATGGTACCGGAAGGCTGTAAGGTGCTTGAAAATCATAACGGAACGGCACCGGGCATTGTCGTGGAGACAAAGAAGAACAAGTTTGTCTTGCTGCCGGGACCGCCGGAAGAGCTCAGGCTCATGTTTGAGGAGAGTGTAGTGCCTTATCTTAAGGGGCTATCCTCCGACGTGATCTTCTCCCAGACGGTAAAGACCTGCGGATTGGCGGAAAGTGCCGTGGAGGACAGGCTCCGGGATCTGATCGAAGGGCAGACCAATCCCACCATTGCAACTTATGCAAAGACGGGAGAGGTACACGTAAGGGTAACGGCAAAGGCGGAGACCCCAAAGGAAGCGCAAAAGCTTGTAAAACCCGTTGTGAAGGAGCTGAAGTCACGCTTTGGAAATGACATTTATTCCACGGATGACGGCGTGACGCTGGAGAAGGCCCTGGCGGATCTCTTAGAGAGTGCGGGGCTTACCATCAGTTGTGCGGAATCCTGCACGGGAGGACTTGTTTCCGCAACGCTGATCAACGTGCCGGGGATCTCGGAGCTTTACAAGGCAGGATTTGTAACGTATTCCAATAAGGCCAAGCGTAAGCTCCTTGGAGTGAAGAAGGGAACGCTTCAAAAGTATGGTGCCGTCAGCAGTCAGACTGCGGAGGAAATGGTACGGGGGCTTTTGGCAGAGACAAAAACGGACGTGGGGATCGCCGTTACGGGGATTGCAGGTCCGGACGGAGGCACCAGCGAAAAACCCGTGGGGCTTGTCTATATAAGTTGTAACGTTAAGGGAAAGATCACGGTGAAGGAGTGTCATTTTCAGGGAACCCGCGAAAAGATAAGAAACGCATCCGTGGCGGCGGCGCTGATGCTGGCGCGGCGCTGCGTACTGGAATACCTGAGTAAGGAAATCCTTAAATAAAAATAAAATGTATCACGGCTCTTGCGAAAAGCGGCGGAACGTGATACATTTTTTTTATCTGATGACGCAAATCTTTGCGGGAAAAAGGTTCCAGAGGGATGGACCCGCAGTCTGGCATTTCGCCACGTGTTTCAGAAGAAAGATAAAAGCAGGGGAGGGATGCCATTGAGGGAGTTTTAACGTACGCAATTGGTTGCATACTGTAAAAGTCAAGGGAGATCAGGAGAAATTTCATGAGGAATCTCGGGAAAATGATTGACAAAATCGAACGAACGTTTTATCATGAACCTAACGAACGTTTGTTCCCAAGATTGCCCGTGGCAAGAAGAGGGAAGCCGGGGAAGAGAATCCCGGAAGCAAAAACCATGAAAAAAACAGAATAAAAAAGAGAGGGATGGAGTAAGAAGGATGGAAAGAGAAGATAAGTTAAAAGCGCTGGATGCGGCGCTGAGTCAGATTGAAAAGCAGTATGGTAAGGGAACGGTTATGCGTTTGGGGGACCCGTCGGCGAAGATGAACGTGGAGACGATCCCCACCGGTTCTTTAAGCCTTGACATTGCGCTGGGACTTGGAGGAATCCCCAAGGGAAGGATCATTGAGATCTATGGACCGGAATCCAGTGGTAAGACGACGGTTACCCTTCACATGATCGCGGAAGTACAAAAGCGCGGCGGGATCGCGGGATTTATCGACGCAGAGCATGCGCTGGATCCCGTATACGCAAAGAACATCGGCGTTAACATTGATGATCTGTACATTTCCCAGCCGGACAACGGAGAGCAGGCCATGGAGATCACGGAGACCATGGTGCGTTCCGGAGCCATGGACATTGTAGTGGTGGACTCCGTTGCCGCATTGGTTCCCAAGGCGGAGATCGACGGCGACATGGGTGACAGCCACGTGGGCCTGCAGGCAAGGCTGATGTCTCAGGCATTGAGAAAACTGACTGCCGTGATCAGCAAATCAAACTGCACGGTCGTATTTATCAACCAGCTGCGTGAAAAGATCGGAGTGATGTTTGGCAACCCGGAAACCACCACCGGTGGCCGCGCCTTGAAATTCTATTCCTCCGTACGTCTTGACGTCCGCCGTATCGAGTCCTTAAAGCAGGGCGGCGAAGTGATCGGAAACCGTACCCGCGTAAAGGTTGTAAAGAATAAGGTGGCACCGCCCTTTAAGGAGGCGGAATTTGACATCATGTTTGGAGAAGGCATTTCCACGGCGGGAGACATTTTGGATCTGGCGGCCTCCATCAACGTGATCAATAAGTCCGGCGCATGGTATGCTTATCAGGGAGAGAAGATCGGGCAGGGACGCGAAAACGCAAAGCAGTACTTGAAGGACAACCCTGCGGTTTGTGATGAGGTTGAGGCGAAGATCAGAGCGCATTTCGGATTAAACGGAGCGGCGGAAGTTTCTGACGGACTGCCTGAGGAATAAGAAAATGGTCGTAACGGGAATTGAGGAATTTACAAAATCCCGGAGCAGGATCAGCATTGATGGGGAGTTCGCCTTTGTGTTATACAAGGGCGAACTTCGTCGTTTTCACCTTCAGGAGGGAAAGGAACTGGAGGAGAAGGACTATGAGACCATCATGACGGAGATCCTTCCGAAAAGGGCAAAGCTTCGGGCCATGAATCTGCTGTTGAAAAAGAATTATACCACGGCGCAGCTTCGCGCAAAGCTGGAAGAAGGGGGATATCCGGAGGAAGTACTGGGGGAGGCCCTGGATTACGTGGCGTCCTTTCATTACGTAGATGACCTTCGTTATGCGGTGGATTTTATCCTCTGTCACCAGGATGACAGGTCCCGCATGCGCATGGAGCAGGATCTTCGCGCGAAGGGACTGCCAAAGGAAGTCGTGGAACAGGCTTTCCTGAAATGGGAGGAAGAAGGAGGAGGGCAGGACGAAGGGAAAATGATCCGCGAACTCCTTAGGAAGCGTGGCTTTGATCCCGAAAACCGTACGCAGGCGGAGATCAAACGGGAGTATGGCTTTTTGATGCGCAAAGGGTTTTCGGCAGATGCCGTATGGAATGCCCTTATGAAGAAAAGCTGAAAAAACATTTTGAAAAAGGGGGGGAGTTTTACTTGACAACCCCGTCAAATCAGTTTATCATTGAAGTGTTGTGAATTGCTTGTGAACAATGAAAATTTCATAAGGAGGTGCTCCAGAAATGCCTGAGTTTGATTGGATCTGGCTGATGATCATTCTGGCAGCAGTAGCCGTAACCGCAGTGGTATCCAGCATTCTTTCCGCTAATAATCAGAAGAGAAAGACGGAGGAAACCATCGGAAAGGCCGAAGATAAGGCGAGAAGCATTGTCGATGAGGCTTTGAAGACTGCGGAAGCGAAGAAGCGGGAAGCGCTCCTCGAGGTCAAGGAAGAGTCCATTCGCACCAAGAATGAACTTGACAAGGAGATCAAGGAACGCAGAGCGGAAGCGCAGAGGTCTGAAAGAAGGCTGCAGCAAAAGGAAGAGAACATCGATAAGAAGGCAGATGCCATTGAAAAACGCGAGCAAAGCTTGGCAGCAAAGGAAGAAAACCTGAACAAGATGAAGGTTGAGATCTCAAAGCTGAATGAGCAGCGCGTGCAAGAACTGGAGCGAATTTCCGGCTTAACCTCTGAACAGGCAAAAGACTACTTATTGAAAATTGTTGAAGATGAAGTGAAGCATGAAACGGCCGTGATGATCAAGGACATGGAGAGTCGGGCCAAAGAAGAAGCAGACAAGAAGGCGAAGGAATACGTAGTAAACGCAATCCAGAGATGCGCAGCAGATTACGTCTCTGAGACTACGATTTCCGTCGTACAGCTTCCCAGCGATGAGATGAAGGGAAGGATCATCGGCCGTGAAGGCCGGAACATCCGTACCCTGGAGACCATGACCGGCGTGGATCTGATCATTGATGACACGCCCGAAGCAGTGGTGCTTTCCGGTTTTGATCCCATCCGCCGTGAAGTGGCAAGAATTGCCCTGGAGAAGCTGATCGTTGACGGACGAATCCATCCCGCAAGGATTGAGGAAACCGTCGAAAAAGCTCAGAAGGAAGTTGAAATGATGATCAAGGAGGAAGGTGAATCCGCGCTCCTTGAGGTTGGCGTGCATGGCATCCATCCTGAACTTGTAAGACTTCTGGGTAAGATGAAGTTTAGAACCAGTTACGGCCAGAACGTATTAAAGCATTCCATCGAAGTGGCACATCTTTCCGGATTGTTGGCTGCAGAAATGGGACTTGACGTCAGACTGGCAAAGAGAGCTGGTTTGCTCCATGACATCGGTAAGTCCATCGATCGTGAGATGGAGGGCTCCCACGTACAGCTGGGTGCCGAATTATGTAGGAAGTATAAGGAGAACGCCATCGTGATCAACGCGGTGGAATCTCACCACGGAGACGTGGAGCCTACGTCCCTCATTGCGTGTATTGTACAAGCTGCTGATACAATATCCGCTGCAAGACCGGGAGCTAGAAGGGAAACGTTGGAAACCTATACTAGCAGATTAAAACAATTAGAAGACATAACAAACAATTTCAAGGGTGTAGAAAAGTCTTATGCTATTCAGGCAGGTCGTGAAGTTCGCGTGATGGTAGTTCCTGAGCAGGTATCTGACGCAGACATGGTGCTTATGGCGCGTGACATTTCCAAGAAGATCGAGACGGAGATGGAATATCCCGGACAGATCAAGGTCAACGTCATTCGCGAAAGCCGCGTGATCGATTATGCTAAGTAATGCCATACCAGTACGATCAAAATGATTTTGGAAAATTGAATGAAAGAAAAACCGCCGTATCCGAAAGGATGCGGCGATTTTATTTTTCGAATTATTTTTAAAAACCCTCTTGTTAAAATGAGAATCCTATAGTATGATATTCAAGATGTATGATTGTATACGATGATGCAAAACCGCGTAAATAAAGGAAAAACACGGTTCGCGCGGAAGGATCGCAGAGGAGAGAGAACATGAAAGCGTACCAGGAATTAAGCAGGGAAGAACTTCTGAATTTGAATGATGAGCTTGAGAGAGCTTTTGACATTGTAAAGGAAAAAGGCTTAAAGCTTGACATGTCCAGAGGAAAGCCCTCCGTGGCGCAGCTGGAAATGGGAATGGGGCTGTTGGATGCGTTGGATTCCAAGAGCTACATGAAGACGGAAGCAGGAATGGATACCAGAAACTATGGCCTGTTGGACGGAATCCCCGAGGCAAAGCGGCTGATGGCGGAGATCATGCAGGTAAATCCTGAAAACGTCATTGTGTGCGGCAACGCCAGCCTTCCCATTATGTATGATACCGTGTCCCGCTCCATGACCCACGGAGTTATGGGATCTACGCCCTGGTGCAAGCTGGAGAAGGTAAAATTCCTTTGTCCAGCGCCCGGCTATGACAGACATTTCGCCATCAGTGAAGGGTATCTGGTGTGTTCCGAAGTATTCCAACCCTCAGGGATATACCTATTCCGAGGAGACGGTGAGGAGATTTGCAGCCCTAAAGCCTGCGGCAGAGGATTTCCGCATTTTCTGGGATAATGCATACGCGGTGCATGATCTTTATGAAGACCGTTCTGATTTCCTGCTGGAGATCCTTGGAGAGTGTGAGAGGGCAGGCCACCCTGACATGGTTTACGAGTTTGCTTCCACGTCCAAAGTAAGCTTCGCGGGTGCGGGCATTGCCGCCATTGCTTCTTCCAAGGCAAACTTGGATTTCATCAGAAAATCCATGACGGTGCAGACCATTGGGTATGACAAGATCAATCAGCTGTTACACGTTAATTACTTTAAGAATCTTCAGGGAATCAAGGCCCAGATGACCAGACATGCCCAGATCCTCCGCCCCAAGTTTGAGGCGGTGTTAAAGGTTTTGGAGGATGAGCTTGGAGGACTTGGCATTGGAGAGTGGACGAAGCCTAACGGCGGATATTTCATTTCCTTTGATGCCATGGAGGGCTGTGCCAAGGAGATCGTTGCAAAGTGTAAGGAGGCAGGAGTTGTCCTGACCAGCGCCGGCGCAACATTCCCTTACGGAAAGGATCCCAAGGACAGCAATATCCGCATTGCGCCTTCCTTCCCCACGCCGGAGGAGATGGCTCAGGCTACGGATCTGTTTGTACTCTGCGTAAAGCTGGTTTCCGTTAAAAAGCTCCTTGCGCAGAAGGAGAATTAAGGCCAAAACGGAACCAAGGCCAAGACGGAACCAAGGCCAAGACGGAACCAAGGCCGAGGCAGAACCAAGGCCAAGACGGAACCAAGGCCGAGGCAGAACCAAGGCCGAGGCAGAACTAAGACAAGGCCAAGTCCAGGGCATGGCCCGGTGAAAGTCTTGCGAGAGGCCGCAACATAATACAAAGACCGACTGCATACAATGGACAGACGAGGATCTCATAAGAGGTTTGTGAAGGAGGGATTACTCCATGGGGAGATTCCGGAAGCTTCCGCTGATGCCATTGTGCGCGGCCGGTTTTTTTGTTGGAATTTTTATGAATTTTTGGTGGGGACAAGGCTCTGCCTTGCTGACGCCGGCGCATCTGTGCCGCGTAAAGGAGGGACTCCGTGAGGCCGTGGATGCAAAGAGTGTTGCAGGCAATTGGAGCATGATCGCGCTGGTGGGGATGGAGAGGATCCGCTGGGTGGCCCTTCTTATTTTAGCCGGCACGACTTACCTTGCGCCCTTTGGATGTATGGGAGCGGCGGCGTGGCTCGGCATAAGCCTTGGCACGTTTTTGGCAGGATCGCTCTGCCAGTACGGAATCAAAGGCATTGTGCTGGTGACGGCGGCTTTGTTTCCGCAATGGCTTTTGTATGGGCCGGCCTTCTGGTTCCTGATCAATTGGTGTGCGGAGCTTTACGGCGCCATATATCATAAAAGCCCCTTCCGAAAGCGGGAGGGGCTTGTAAAACTGGCATTCATATTGCTGTTGATCCTTGCGGGGATTGTAATGGAAAGTACGTGGAATCCCGGCATCCTGATGGAGACGCTGGTCAAATTCTAAACGTGACGGATCATTCGAATTCCGCGATCTCGCAGATCAATCGCTCGGTATCCTTCCAGCCAAGGCAGGGATCCGTAATGGATTTTCCGTAGACGCCGCCGCCTACCTTCTGACAGCCTTCTTCAATGTAGCTTTCGATCATCAGACCCTTTACCAGAGAGTGAATGTCAGGATTTACCTTCCTGCTGTGCATGATCTCCTTTGCAATGCGGATCTGCTGGGCAAACTGTTTATTGGAGTTGGAGTGGTTCGTGTCAATAATGCAGGCATGGTTTTTCAGATCCATTTTGTCATACATCTCCAAAAGGTGCACGATGTCCTCATAATGGTAATTAGGAATGTTCTGACCATGCTTATTGGTGGCACCGCGAAGGATGGTATGGGCCAATTCGTTGCCGCTGGTATTTACTTCCCAGCCCCTGTAGATGAAGGAGTGGCCGTGCTGTGCGGCGTAAACGGAATTCAGCATTACGGCAAGGTCGCCGCTGGTAGGATTTTTCATGCCGGCGGGAACGTCAAAGCCGCTGACGGTAAGGCGGTGCTGCTGGTCCTCTACGGAGCGGGCGCCCACTGCCACGTAGGAGAGAATGTCGGACAGATACCGGAAATTCTCGGGATAGA
The DNA here is from genome assembly GCA_900320485.1 of uncultured Lachnospiraceae bacterium. Classification (GTDB taxonomy): domain Bacteria; phylum Bacillota; class Clostridia; order Lachnospirales; family Lachnospiraceae; genus Acetatifactor. The sequence goes on from ONSO01000149.1 coordinate 8,848, forward strand.
GCATTTCATCTGCAGCGGTAAGTCCGGTTTCCTTCATGGCGCGGATGTGCATCTTGCGGATGGCGATGAGACCGGCCAAAAGATCCGGCTTTTTCTCGGGATCCGGCTGATGCACCATGCCCTTGTATCCCTCACCGGTGGTACGGGGCTTATTTGTGTAGATCCGGGGGATCAGGAGGATCTTATCCTGCACCTTGTCCTGCATGGCGGCAAGGCGGGACACGTAGTCGCATACGGAGTCCTCGTTGTCTGCGGAGCAGGGGCCGATGATCAAGAGAAACTTCTTGCTCTTACCGGTGATCACGTCACGGATCTCTTCGTCCTTTTTCTTTTTTAATTCAGCCAGACCTGCGGGAAGGGGGTATTCCTCCTTGATCTCCGCGGGAGTAGGCAGCTTTCTTATAAATTCAAAGCTCATGGTTAAGTTCCTTTCTTGTCGGTAAATCTTAATTAGTATAATGGTTCCGTCACGGATCTGCAATGAGTCCATCGCAAATCTGTGACTATTATATAGGAAGACTTTTCAATTTGCAAGTGATTTGTTGGTTTAAAGCAATAAAGCAGAAAAATATTATTCATGACGGCGCAAAACGGGAGAAGCGGAAGGGATAATAAGATAAATCCGGATGGCGGATCAGCAGAACGAGAGGAAACGTCAGGGGAAAAATGAATTCAAAAACATGGGAAAAGGAAAATTGGAAAACGTGGAAAATTGGAACCGAGAAAAAAGGGTTTACAAGGAAAAAGAAACGTGCTATACTACAAAAGCGTGAGCAAACCGACGCCCAGATCAGGGACAGCTCTGACCCGGTCTTAGTGTCAGGTGATAATATTTTATGTTAATAGGAGGAAAAGAGCAATGATTTCTAAGGAAAAAAAGACCGCTATCATGAACGAGTATGCAAGAACCCCTGGTGACACCGGTTCACCCGAGGTACAGATCGCAGTTCTGTCCGCAAGGATCCAGGAGCTTACCGAGCATCTGAAGGAGAATCCCAAGGATCATCATTCCCGCCGCGGCATGTTGAAGATGGTTGGACAGAGACGTGGACTTCTGGCTTATCTGAAGAAGAAGGATCTGGAAAGATATCGTGCACTGATCGAGAAGCGGGCGCTCCGCTTATGTTTGTTTAAACGAAACAGTAACATTGGTAAACTCAAGGCGGAAGGACGTTTCCGAGACCACTGAAAAGAATGGGAGATTTCCCGCTTTTTTCAGTAGTTTCGGTGGCCTCCGCTTTGTGTGAAAATAATACAAGACGACAATGTCAATAAGGAGGTACTATGTACAAGAGTTATGAAATGGAACTTGCCGGCCGCAAGCTCGTGGTTGACGTGAACCGCGTTGGTAAGCAGGCCAATGGCTGTGCGTTCATGCACTATGGTGACACCACCGTTCTGTGTACTGCAACCGCATCCGAAAAGCCCAGGGACGGAATCGATTTCTTCCCCCTGAGCGTTGAATATGAAGAAAAGATGTATGCCGTGGGAAAGATCCCCGGAGGCTTTAACAAGCGTGAGGGTAAGGCGAGTGAGAATGCCATCCTTACCAGCCGCGTGATCGACAGACCCATGCGTCCCCTGTTCCCCAAGGATTATCGTAACGACGTAACCCTGAACAACATGGTAATGAGCGTGGATCCCGAGTGCAGACCTGAGCTGGTAGCCATGATCGGCGCAGCCATTGCAACCTGCATCTCCGACATTCCCTTCGACGGCCCCTGCGCCATGACCCAGATCGGCATGGTAGACGGCGAGCTGATCGTAAACCCTTCCCAGAAGCAGTGGAAGGAAGGAGACCTGAACCTGACCGTAGCATCCACCCGCGAAAAGGTGATCATGATCGAGGCAGGCGCTAACGAGGTTCCCGAGGCAAAGATGATCGAGGCCATTTACAAGGCACATGAGATCAACCAGACCATTATTGCATTCATTGACAAGATCGTGGCTGAGTGCGGCAAGAAGAAGCATGAGTACACCAGCTGCGCGATCCCCGCAGAAATGTTTGAGGAGATGAAGAAGCTTGTAACTCCCGAGGAAATGGAGGTCGCAGTCTTCACCGATGACAAGCAGACCCGTGAGGAGAACATCAGAAACATTACCGCTAAGCTGGAGGAGGCATTCGCCGAGAAGGAAGACTGGCTTGCCATCCTTGGCGAGGCTGTTTACCAGTATGAGAAGAAGACGGTCCGCAAGATGATCCTGAAGGATCACAAGCGTCCCGATGGTCGTGAGATCACCCAGATCCGTCCTCTTTCCGCGGAAGTTGACATTATTCCCAGAGTACACGGCAGCGCAATGTTCACCCGTGGACAGACCCAGATCTGTGACGTATGTACTTTGGCACCTCTCTCCGAGGCACAGAAGATCGATGGCCTTGACGAGAACGAAGTGACCAAGCGTTACATGCATCATTATAACTTCCCTTCCTATTCCGTAGGCGAGACCAAGCCTTCCCGCGGACCCGGAAGAAGAGAGATCGGCCATGGTGCGCTGGCAGAGAGAGCACTGATCCCCGTGTTGCCCAGCGAAGAGGAGTTCCCTTACAGCATCCGCTGCGTATCCGAGACCTTTGAGTCCAACGGATCTACCTCCATGGCATCTACCTGTGCATCCTGCATGTCCCTGATGGCAGCAGGCGTGCCCATCAAGAAGATGGTTGCCGGCATTTCCTGTGGTTTGGTGACCGGCGAGACCGATGATGATTTCGTACTGCTCACCGACATCCAGGGCCTTGAGGACTTCTTTGGCGACATGGACTTTAAGGTAACCGGTACCACCGAAGGCATCACCGCCATCCAGATGGACATCAAGATCCACGGCCTGACCAGACCCATCGTGGAAGGCGCCATCGCCCGTTGCCGCGAGGCAAGACTCTTCATCATGGATACCTGCATGAAGCCTGCCATTGCTGCTCCCAGACCTGAGGTTGGCAAGTAC
>ONSO01000068.1 GCA_900320485.1 uncultured Lachnospiraceae bacterium
ACAGCAGCAAACACACGCATGTCTTCACGACTGGCCAGAGGATCGAAGAGCGTATATTGACCTACCTGCTGAAAAAGAGCAAAGTAAGCATAAGGCTTGTTGGGTGCCTCAAAGATATATTTATTCTTCAGTTCCTCTTTGTAAGTATTGACTACTTTCAGCAGACTGTCTTGATATACACCGGCAGGCATGCGGTCGTTTTGCACAGCATCAACCATGGCATCCACCTTATTCTGCATCTCTATCTGCTTCAGCGTAAGCTCTTTGATTTTCTGGGAGTCTTCAGAACCCTCTACTTGATAAGCTGTAGCAAACTGAGAGGCTGCGGCTTTCACCTGGATGGTTTTATGGATACCTGTGATGCCCTTCATTCCTATCAGGACAGGGAGAAAAAGCTGGAAATATTAAAGGATCCCCACATAGGAGCCTTTGCAGTCATTTGCCTTGCCTTATATTTACTTTTGGCGGCGGGGGCGCTTGCCCTGATCCGCGAGGGCGCGGCAGCAGGGGCATGGATCCTTGGAGAAGACGGCAGGGGAATTGTCGTAATATGTCTTGGATTTTTTCTTTCAAGGACGCTGAGCGGCATCAGCGTCGTTACCATGCCGGGAGCCAAGAAAAAAGGAATGCTTCAGACCTTCTCTGACACGGCGGGAAAGAAGACGGTGCTGGTCGTTTTGATCGCGGAGGCGATCTTTTGTGCGGTTGCCATGCTCCTGGTCTCGCCTGTAGCGGGCGCCCTGACAATTCTGGCAGCAGGCGCGGCGTACGGATATTATGGTTACGTTAGCAAAAAGCAGTTTGGAGGCATTACGGGAGATCTGGCGGGGTATTTCGTATCATTGGCGGAGCTTCTCATGGTAACGTTTTTGGGGGGAGCAGTGCTCCTGTTAGGATAAGAGCCGTATTTTGCGGTGGCAAAACATTAAGAAGGAAAAAGGAGAGTGCAAAATGCGGATCATTATTGTAAGACACGGGGAACCCAATTATGAAAAGGATTGTCTTACGCCGCTGGGGATCAGACAGGCTAAGGCGGCCGCGGCAAGGCTTAAGGGCGAAGGGATCGAAGAGATCTTTTCTTCCCCCATGGGCCGGGCCAGGCAAACGGCGCAGGAGACAGCGGAGCTCTGCGGTTTTCGGGACGTAAAGATTTTGGATTTCATGCATGAGCTTCCCTGGGGCACGGAGGGCGGACCGCTCTATGCAGACGGGCATCCCTGGGATGGTGCGGATGAGCTTGTAAGACAGGGGTGGGATCTGAACCGGACGGATTGGCCGGAGCATCCCTATTTTCAAAATAACGTGGTGACAAAGGCCGTGCGGGAGATTGCACCGATGACGGATTCCTGGCTGGAGAGTTTGGGCTACAAAAGAGAGGGGCTGTACTACCGCTGCGTCAGAGAGGATGGAAATCAGCATTCCGTGGCACTGTTTTGTCACGGAGGATCCTCCACGGCCATGTTGGCGAGGATCTTAAATCTGCCATTCCCGTACTTGTGTGCCACGCTTCATCTGGACTTTACGGGGATCGCCATTATCCGGCTGCCAAAGCGCCCGGGAGAGATCTCAGCGCCGCATATGGAGCTTATGGGGGATGACAGACATATCCGGGGCGTAAAGTAGCAATGTGCGGCCTGCGGTCGGCAAACGTGGGCAAACGTAAATGACTTGCCGGAGGGAAGGATGGTCGCGTGATGGAACTATATTTGGGCGGCATGGCGCAGGGAAAGCTGGAGCTTGCATGCAGGCGGCATCCGCGGGCGCTTGTACTGGATGAGAAAAAGCTGGAGGAAGCTCTTGGCATGGACAAGGCGCGGGCAGAGATGCCTGACGTGGAAGAGTGGGTGATCTGGGATCATTTTCATCTTTTTGTGAAGTCCATGCTGGCGAAGGGAACAGAGCCCGCTGCCATCTGGGAGCTTGTGGCAAAGGGGATCGAAGAGACGCCGAACCTTTGCATTGTCAGCGATGAGATAGGAAATGGCATTGTGCCCATGGAAAAAGAGGAGCGCACCTACCGGGAGGAGACGGGGCGGATGCTTTGCAAGATCGCAGGGAAAGCACGGAGCGTGGAGCGCGTCGTATGCGGCATTCCCGTAAAGATCAAGTGATAAAAGCAAGGTTCCCTGGCGGTTATGGCAAAAAGAGGAGGCATGGCTCCATGGAAAGAATAATAAAGCTATGGCTGATCCGGCACGGAAAGACGCCGGGAAATGAAGAAAAAAGATACGTGGGAAGAACGGACGAAGGCTTGTCGGCATTGGGGAAAAAGGAACTTTTGGAAAGGCATTTTCCGAAGATGCGGCTTTTGTTTTCAAGCCCCATGAAGCGCTGCCTCGAGAGCTGTGAGATCTTATGGCCCGGCATGGAGACTATGGTGATTTCGGAGTTTAGGGAAATTGATTTTGGCCGGTTCGAGGGAAAAAATTATCAGGAGCTGTCCGGAAACAAAGACTATCAGGCCTGGATCGACAGCGGCGGAGAGATGCCTTTTCCCGGCGGGGAAGGGCGTGAGGAATTTGTGCAAAGGAGCCTTTCCGGATTTTGGAAGATGCTTAGCCGCATTGCAGATTTTGATGATGGTGAAGCGTCGCGGGAAGGCATGAAAAGCGGGGAAGCCGCATTAAAAGACGGAGACGAGTTATGCGTCCTCGCGGCAGCCGTCGTACACGGCGGTACCATCATGTCCGTTTTGTCTAAGCTTTACGGCGGAGACTATTACGATTATCAGATCCCCAACGGAGCGGGTTATCTTGTGACGATCCGCATGGCGGGGGATGACGCGCGGATCCTTTCCGCGGAGAGAGTGTAGGTTGAACATGCCAATATATTATTATCACGTGATCGCATTTTTGGCAGGCTTTTTGTTAGATGCCATTTTGGGAGATCCCTATAGCTTTCCCCATCCCGTAAAATGGATGGGCAGGCTGATCGGCTTTTTGGAGAATAAATATCTGGGGCCTAAAACAGAGACGGAAAAGGTGACCGGCGAGGCGCAGGAAGCAAGGGAAGAATCCCGGGAGGCCCATTTGAAGGCAGGGACTGCCAGTGAAGCTAAGGTGCCTTGGGAGGATACGTACGTACCCGTTATGGGAGATCCCGAGGAGTATGACTGGAGCCAGACGCCGGTGAAAAAAACGGAAGAAAAGTTGCAGGAAAACCCAGAAGAAAACCCAGAAGAAAACCCAGAAGAAAACCCAGAAGAAAACCCAGAAGAAAACCCAGAAGAAAACCCGGAAGCCTCCCCGGAAGCATTAAGGGAGCAGTCCCGGGATGAGCAGGAAACCTCTCCGAAAAACGCCGGCAGGGAAAATCTGTCGGAGGAGGCGAAGAAAAAGCGCAGCCAGGGACGGATCACGGTGCTGATCGTTCTTTTATGCACCGTCGCCATCACGGACGTTTTGTTTGTGGGAAGCTATGCACTGCATCCGGTTTTGGGATGCATGATCGAAACGGTCATGACCTATCAGATCCTGGCTGCAAAGTGCCTTTGCGTGGAAAGCATGAAGGTATATAAGGCGCTTAAGATTTTCGGCCTAAGGGAGGCAAGAAAAGCTGTATCCATGATCGTCGGGAGGGATACGGAAAATCTGGATGAGGAGGGCGTGATCAGGGCAGCGGTGGAGACCGTTGCGGAGAATACCTCCGACGGCGTCATCGCCCCCATGCTGTATCTTGCATTGGGCGGGCCCATCCTTGGCATGGCTTATAAGGCCATCAACACCATGGATTCCATGATCGGATATAAAAATGAGAGGTATCTGGATTTTGGACGGGCGGCGGCCAAGCTGGACGATGCGGTCAATTACGTTCCCTCGAGGATCAGTGCCTGGCTGATGATCGCAGCCTGCCATTTTCTTGGGAATCCTTTTATTGCGTCAGAGGCAAAGCGGATCTACTTAAGAGACCGAAGAAAGCATGCCAGTCCCAATTCCGCCCAGACGGAGAGCGCCTGCGCGGGAGCGTTGGGAGTCAGACTTGCGGGGGATGCCAGCTACTTTGGAAAGATCATGCATAAGCCCTTTATCGGGGACGCAAGACGAAAGATCAGCGCGCAGGACATTCCAAACGCTGACCGCCTGATGTATGGCACGGCGATCCTTTGCCTGCTTATTTGCCTTGGGCTGATGGTGGGAGTCTGCTTTGCATTTTTGGGCGGTACGTCCACCATTGAATTTCTGAATCAGACAATCATGAATTCCTAAAGAATATCGTAAAATAAAGAAAAAGACGGGAGATAAATAATTATGCCTTGTACAACAGTTTTGGTAGGGAAAAAGGCCAGCAATGACAATTCAACCATGATCGCAAGGACGGATGACGGTCACTTCGACGTAAAAAAGCTTGTGGTCGTGGAACCCAAAAAGCAACCGAGGAAGTATCGCTCCGTGCTGTCGCACTTAGAGATCGAGCTTCCGGATGATCCCATGCGCTACACGGCCTGCCCCAGCGTAGATAAAAAGGACGGCATCTGGGCGGCGACGGGCATCAACGCCGCAGGCGTTGGGATGACGGCAACGGAAACCATTACCAGTAATCCGAGAGCCCTTGCCGCAGATCCCCTGGTGGAATACAAAAAGGCAAAGACAAGAAAGGAAAAGGACGTGCCGGGAGGCATTGGGGAAGAGGACATTGTCGTTTTGGTGCTGCCCTATATTCACAGTGCGAGAGAGGGCGTGCTCCGTCTGGCGTCCCTTTTGGAAACCTACGGAACCTATGAATCCAATGGCATTGCCTTTAATGACGAAAATGAGGTCTGGTGGATGGAGACTATTGGCGGACATCACTGGATGGCAAAGCGGGTGCCGGATGAGGTCTGCGTCATCATGCCAAATCAGTTTGGCATGGACTCCTTTGACCTTGAAGATGCCTTTGGAAAAAAGAAAAACCATATGTGCTCCGCAGACTTAAAGGAGTTTATGCAGGAATATCACTTAGACTTAAATCAGGGAGATCGCTGGAATCCCAGGGACGTATTTGGTTCCCATGATGACAGTGACCACGTTTACAATACGCCGCGCGCCTGGTTTATGGGAAGATATCTGACGCCATACAGCCATAAATGGGAGGGCGAAGGGGCAGAGTATTCTCCGGAGAGCGATAATATTCCCTGGAGTCTTATACCTGACCGTAAACTTGCGGTGGAGGACGTAAAATATCTCCTTTCCGGACATTATCAGGGGACGGAGTATGATCCCTACATGGCGCAGGATACCGGAAAGCGCGGCAAATATCGCTCCATCGGCATTAACCGCACGGGCGTTACCAGCATCTGTCAGATCCGAGAAGGCATGCCGGAGGAGATCAGGGGAGTGGAGTGGATCTGTTTTGCTTCCACGGCATTTGACGCCGTACTTCCGGTTTATCCCAACGTGCCTAAGATGCCGGCGTATCTGAGCAACGTGACGCTGGATGCTTCTTCAGAGAATTTCTACTGGGCCAGCAGAATGATCTCCGCTTACGCGGATGCGCACTTCCCGTATTGCGCACAGGAGATCGAGCGTTACCAGGAGGCCGTGTTTGTAAAGGGCAGACAGCTGGTTTTGGAATATGACAAAAAGATGAAGGAAACAAAGGATTATGCCCTGGCAGGTGAGGCAAACGAGAAGCTTTGCCAGATGGCAAAGGAGCAGACGACGCGGTGCCTTACCAAGGTATTGCAGGTTGCCAGCGAGCACATGAAGAACGGATTTAACAGGGCGGATCACTAAAGGAGAAGGGGATGCACGGCGGAGACGTATATCGTAATCAAGTTGAACTGGATTTTTCCGTCAACGTCAATCCCCTGGGGATGCCGGAAGGGGTCCGGGATGCGCTGGTCAGGGGGATTGACGCGGCGGGGAACTATCCGGATCCTTTTTGCGAAGAATTAAGGGAAAAGCTGGCAGCGCATTTTTGCGGCTCGGCAGGACGAGAGAGCGCGGCAGGGCAGGAAAGTGCGGCAGAACGGGAAAACGTGGAAGGGCACGGCCTGACGGCAGAAAACGTTCTTTGCGGAAATGGAGCTTCGGAGCTTTTGCTTTCCGTCTGCAGGTGGAATGATCCGGACGCGGCACTTCTTTTGGCGCCCGGGTTTTCCGGGTATCAAAAAGCGCTGGAGGCATGCGGATGTCAGCCGGAGTATTTTGCACTGCGGGAGGAAGAGGGATTCGGACTCCCCGGGGAGAGATTTGCCGCCCTGTGCGAAAAAGTCCTGGAGATGAAGCCGGGGCTCCTTTTTATCGCTAATCCTTCAAACCCGGCAGGCACGCTGCTTTCCGGGAAACTCATGACAAAGCTTGCAACGTGCTGCAAGAAGGCAGGCACCACTCTTGTGATCGACGAATGCTTTATGGAGCTTACGGCGGACCCGGCGGGGTATTCCATGGTAAACGGTCTTTTGGAGCATGAGAACGTGCTGATCCTGCGGGCCTTTACCAAAAGCTTTGCCATTCCCGGGATCCGTCTGGGGTATCTTCTTTGCCCGAAAAAAGAAACGGCAAGGGAAATCGCAAGGCAATTGCCGGAATGGAACGTGTCCGTTCCGGCGCAGCTTTCCGGACTCGCGGCGCTTCGGGATGAGGAATGGCTACGGCGGGCAAGAAGACTGATCGCGCAGGAGCGGTGCTTCCTTGCAGGGAAGCTAGCCGGCATGGGCATTCGGACGTATGAATCCGCTGCAAATTTCCTTTTGTTTCGATGCGGGGAGGAAAAGCTTTTTGAGAAGCTGTTAGGGAAGGGCATTTTAATCCGCGACTGCAGGGATTATCCGGGGCTTGGCAGGGGCTATTACAGGATCGCGGTGAAAACCCGTAAGGAAAATGAAACGCTTTTAAGGAACGTCCAGGAAGCCTTGCGGAAGGCTTAAAAAGTTAGGAGACAGGGATGAGATCGATAGAATACGTCCTTCCCGGGGATATTGAAAAGCGAAGCTTTGAGATCATCGGAGAGGAATTAAAACAGAGGGGTATTGTCTTGCCGCCGGAGCAGGAGCCCGTGACAAAGAGGGTGATCCATACCAGCGCGGATTTTGAGTATGCGGAGACGCTTACGTTTTCAAAAGACGCCGTGAGGATCGCGCGGGAGCTCTTAAAGCGGGGCGCCGACATTGTGACGGATACAAACATGGCCAAGGCAGGAATCAACAAAAAGGCCCTTGAAAAGCTGGGCGGACAGGTGTACTGCTTTATGGCAGACGAGGACGTGGCGAGGGAGGCAAAGGAGCGTCAGGTGACCCGGGCAACCGTTTCCATGGAGCGGGCGGCGGCGCTTCCGGGCCCCGTGATCTTTGCCATTGGAAATGCCCCTACGGCACTGATCTCACTCTACGAGCTGATGGAGCAGGGGAGCTTTCGGCCGGAATTTGTGATCGGCGTTCCCGTGGGATTTGTGAACGTGGTACAAGCCAAGGAGCTTTTTTTGGATTCGGACGTGCCTTTTATCATCAACCTTGGCAGAAAGGGCGGAAGCAACGTGGCGGCGGCCATCTGTAATGCCCTGCTTTATGGAATGGAGTAGAGAATGGAGACAAGAGAAGAAGCACTTGCGTATGGACTGTCCTTTCCCGGGACCTATCAGGAGGCACCCTTTCATGACCGGAACTGGCAGCTGGTGCGCTTTAAGGGAAATAAGAAGGCATTTCTTTGGACGTACGTAAAGGACGGGCACGTCTGCCTGAACGTCAAGGTGGATCCGGAAAAGGCCTTTTTTTGGAGAAACGTATATAAGGCCGTGATCCCTGGCTATCATCAAAACAAAGAGCATTGGAACACGATCATTTTAGACGGCAGCATCCCTGACGGGGACGTGAAGATGATGATCGCGGAGAGCTATGACCTGATCAGCGACAGTCCCGCAAAACGCATTTATGAGGCCGTAAAGAAAATACCCTATGGGAAAGTGGCCACGTATGGTCAGATCGCGGCGCTGGCGGGCGACGAAAAAATGGCGCGGGCCGTGGGCAATGCGCTGCACAAGAATCCGGATCCGGAGAACGTGCCCTGCTTTCGCGTGGTGAATTCCAAGGGAGAACTGGCAGGGGAATTTGCCTTTGGGGGAAGCGGTGCGCAGGCAAAGCTCCTTCGGGCGGAAGGCATTGTCGTTAAAGACGGCAGGGTAGACCTTGAGAGATTTCAGTGGCGCGGTGACAAGGCATAAGATTCCTGCAAGGCATGGGATCCGGACAATGCATTTTTAAGCGGCAGCATGAGAAAAAAGGCAGAAAGGGATGGCAGCGTGAGATTCGGATTTACGACGGGGAGCTGCGCGGCAGCGGCCGCAAAGGCGGCAGCGTACATGCTCCTTACGGGAAAAGAGAAAAAAGAGATCACCATAGAAACGCCAAAGGGCATCCCTTATCATGCGCAGATCGTGGAGATCACGCGCAGGGAGGAAAGCGTTCGCTGCGCCGTGATCAAGGACGGCGGAGATGACCCGGACGTAACGACGGGATGTCACGTGTTTGCGGAGGTTTCCTATGCGGGGAAGACGGATCCCAAAGAGGAAACGCTGCAGGATGAAGGGGGCACCGGCAGGGAAAAATGGGATAAGGCCTGCGAGGGCAAATCGGACGGGGCAAGCGTTTTGATCGACGGCGGCGAGGGCGTGGGGCGCATCACGCTTCCGGGGCTGGATCAGCCCGTGGGAAATGCAGCCATCAATCACGTGCCAAGGGAGATGATCGAAAAGGAAGTCCTGGAGGTTTGCAGCCTTTGCGACCATCACGGAACTCTCCGGGTCCTGATCTTTGTTCCGGAGGGGGAGGAGCTTGCAAAGAAAACCTTTAATCCAAGGCTTGGCATCGTGGGCGGTATTTCCATATTGGGGACCAGCGGCATTGTGGAACCCATGAGCTCCAAGGCACTCCTTGACACGATCCGGGTGGAGCTTTCCCAGAAAAAGGCCCTGGGGTATGAGTGCGTTGCGGTTTCTCCCGGAAATTACGGCCTGGATTTTATGAAAAATACGTATGACTATAACCTGGACGGAAGCGTGAAGTGCTCCAATTTCATCGGGGATACCATAGACCTTGCAAAGGAGATGGGATTTCAGGGGCTGCTGCTTACGGGTCATATCGGGAAGCTCATTAAGGTTTCCGGCGGGATCATGAATACCCATTCCAAAGAGGCGGACTGTCGCATGGAGCTTTTGGCGGCAGCAGGATTAAAAGCGGGTTGCAGTGGAGATGCCGCTCGTGCTATACTGGAAGCAGGCGTGACGGAGGAAGGGGTTCGGATCCTTATGCAGGAAGGCGTGCTTGAGGCGGCCATGACTTACGTGATGGACAGGATCCTGTTTTTCCTTCAAAAGCGCGCAGGCGGGGAGCTGAAGGTGGAGTGCATGACCTATGCAAATCAGTACGGGCTTCTTGCAAAGAGTGACGGGGCGGAAGAAATGCTAATCGGCATCAAAAGGAGAGACGGAAAATGATCGGACTTATTGTAGCGCGTTCTAAGAACAACGTGATCGGAAGAGGAGGGCAGATTCCCTGGAAGATCAAAGGAGAACAAAAACAGTTTAAGGATCTGACGACGGGCAACGTGGTGATCATGGGGCGCAGATCCTATGAAGAAATCGGGCATCCTCTGCCGAATCGCATGAATATTGTGGTATCCAATACCAAAAGCTTTACCGGAGAAAACCTGGTGACGGCCGGTTCCCTTCAGGAGGCGCTGGCGCTGGCCGGGGAGAGGGACGTATTTATCTCCGGCGGATATGGCCTTTTTCGGGAGGCGCTTCCCCTTGTGGACGTCATGTACGTCACGGAAGTGGATCTGACGGTGGAGGATGGAGACGTGTTTTTCCCGGAATTTCCCGCGGAAGAATTTGACCTGATGACCGGGGAGACGGAGGGAAAGGAAGTCACCTATACGAGGACGACCTACGTCAGAAAAACAAGGCCTGAGCTTAAGAAGCTGGAGGAAGCAAGGGCTTGGTTTTCAAAGGATCGGTATGCAACAAAGCTCTCCGGCGCAAGGATTGACCGCATTGGCGAAAACTATGCAAAATGTAGCATGCCCCTTTGCGCAGATCACAAAAACGCCTATGGCGGCATTATGGGTGGCAGCATTTATACGCTGGCGGATTTTGCTTTTGCCGTGGCTTCGAATTTTGACAGGGAAAATCTGACGGTCAGTCTTGTGGGACAGGCAACCTTCCTGTCCATGTCAAAAGGCTCCGTTCTATATGCGGAGGCGAAACTGATCAAGGATGGCAGGACGAATTGTTTTTATGACGTGAGGATCTATGACAACCTTGGAAAGGACATTGCAGTGGTTTCCTTTACGGGGGCACACGTAAACCGCCCCATGAGTAAGTAGCCGTGAGGTGAGGGGAGAAATCTTCCGGGTGGGAGTCCCGGACTCTCCGTAGACCTTGTTGACGTCTGCAGCCTGCGTGGTCAATAATCATCTGGCGGTGCAATATGGATCGAAATTCATTATGAGGAGTAAATGAAAAATGAGTGGATTTGATGCGGAAAAAATGACGAAGTATCTGGATTCCCTGCTGGAGCTGGGAATTCCTTCGGTGGACTGCATTGTGTATCAGGACCATCAGCAGATCTACCGCCATTATAACGGAACGGTCAACGCGGAAAAAACAAAGGAGGTTTCTCCTGATCAGAGATACCTGATGTTCTCCATGACCAAGGTGCAGACCATGACGGCCGTGATGCAGCTGGTGGAGCAGGGGAAGCTTTCCCTGGAGGACGAAGTGGCGAAATTCCTTCCTGCCTACGGAAACGTAAAGGTAAAGACGGAGCAGGGGGAAGAGGCGCTGAAATGGCCCATAAAGATCCGACATCTTGTCTCCATGCAGTCGGGACTGGACTATGACCTAAACCGTGCCGGGATCCAACGCGTGCTGAAGGAAAAGGGGGAAAAGGCCACCACCCGGGAGATCGTGGACTCCTTCGCGGAGACGCCCCTTAATTTCCAGCCGGGCACACATTTTTGCTATAGTCTGAGCCATGACGTGGCGGCAGCGGTCTTGGAAGTGGTAACGGGTACGTCCTTTGGAGAATATCTGAGAAAGAATGTCTGGGAGCCCCTGGAAATGAAGGATACGTTCTTTGCAAAGCCGGAGAATTCGGGGCTGGAGCGCCTGGCGCAGCAGTATATTGTTGACGGGAGCGGCAAGATCGTGCCCATGGAGCAGACCTGTAATTACCAGCTTTCGGAGTGTTATGAAAGTGGCGGTGCAGGGCTTGTGAGTGCCACGGAGGATTACGCTAAGCTGGCAGACGCGCTCGCCTGCGGCGGCACCAGTGCCAAGGGGATCCGGATCCTGCGCCCGGAGACCGTTCAGATGATCAAGCAAAATCTCCTTTACGGGGAGGCCCTGGGAGACATTGCCCGTACCATGGGAAGGGTTGGCTACGGCTATGGCTGTGGCATGCAGGTATTTATGAACCCTGAGATGGTAGGCTCCACGGCGCCTGCCGGCATCTTTGGTTGGGACGGGGCGGCAGGAAGCTGCATTCAGATGGATACGGCTTCGAGACGGAGCTTTGTATACGTAATGCACGTAAGGAACTGCGGCATGGCCTATGGCGTGATCCATCCAAAGCTTCGGGATCTTGTATTTGGTTAACGTTTAGTCAGATTGGAATGAAATTGAAATGCGTTTATTGGATAATGTTTTTGCATGGCGGTACGCTCTCCCGGCGCATCAGTGGTTTCTAAAGCTGGGACTGCCGCTGTGGATCCTTGGCGGCATCTGTGCCACGGAGCTTGGAAATGCCTTTCTGGAGCTGGACCGGAGACCTTATGAGAGTCTTTATGAGGTCAGCGCGGCGGAGACGCTGGAGGAGGTGGAGAACCATGGGAGGGGATTCTATGCCCCGGGCTATATTCATTTTCTACCGGAGGGAAATGAAATTTCCATTTATTCCCAAAAGCTGGTTCACCTTAGGATGGATCTGGCGGAGTTTTCCGGATTCTACAACAGAAAAGGGGATGCGGAGATCACTGAGGATGCGCTGGACGCGCTGGATGAAACCCTGAGGATCATGGAGGCGCGACAGGGAAGTGCCGTTGTCCGGTTTTCCTATGACCCGTGGTTTTCGGGGAGAAAAACCTATGAGCCCTCCATGGAAATGATCCTGCGGCATATGGAGCAGGTAGGGGAAGTCCTTTCAAGGCACGCCAATGCCATCACCAGCGTGGAATGCGGCATTTTTGGAAAATGGGGAGAGATGCACGGCTCCGCGGCCTGTACGCAGGAAAACTTTAACCGCGTCATAGACAAGTGGCTGGAGGTTTTACCGGAGTCGATTCCCATCAGCGTCAGAACTCCCGGTCAGTATTGCGGGTGGCTTGGGATTGAACGGAGTGAGCTTGCATCGAACGTGACGGTTCCCGGAGAGAAAGCATACCGCGTCGGGATTTATGATGACGGGTACCTTGCATCTGACACGGATCTGGGAACGTACGTTGACAGGGAAGCGGAGATCGCCTGGCTTTCAAAACAGGCTCTGCACACGGTCTTTGGCGGTGAGGCAGGACAGGCCTATGGCAGGCAGGGAGAGGTTCAGGCAACGGCACGGTACATGGAGAAGGAAGCCTTTTTGACG
>ONSO01000123.1 GCA_900320485.1 uncultured Lachnospiraceae bacterium
GAGTGCTCAGGAGCAGTTGATTTCGTGGGTATTTATGGGTCGGTCTGCACGGGCGACGTACATGAACGTTCGGATCTCGACCTGTTGATTTTGATCAATGATCCGAAGGGTTACGCATTATCAAAAGCATTTATCTTGGATGACGTAGGAATTGGTTATGACATTTATTGCACGATCTGGGAGAGCCTTACGGATGATGCAAATTGCGGACATGCCCATATCAGCAGGCTTATGGACTGCGAGGCAGTTTACGTGCGGGACGAGAGTGTGACGGAGCGCCTGGAGAGCCTGAAAAATCAGGCGCGAGAGGTGCTGGGCTCTGACAAGCGGTTTGAGGTGATTGCAGGGATTCGTGAGGAGCTTTGCAAGATTTACGGACGGGCTTTTGTGGCGGAGACCATTGGACAGCTTCGGGGCTGGGCGGCATATATGATCACACGCAGCCTAGATACCGTGATGCTTTGGAATGGTGTCTATTTTAAGCGCGGCGTTAAGAGAACCTTTGAGGAACTGGAGGGACTCGACGTTCCGGATGATTTCGAAATGAATGTCATGAAGATCGTGCAGGCGAAAAATTTCATCGAGCTTGGGATTGCGCTGGGGACCTTGTTTAAGTCGGTGATGCGCTTTACGGAGCGCAGAATGAGAAAGGATGCGCCCACGCAGGAAAGCCTTGCAGGCACCTACGAGGAAATGTTCTCCAATTGGAGAAATAAGATGCCTGAGGCTACGGAGCGCGGGGATGCGTTTGCGTCCTTCATGAATCTGGCATCCCTGCAGTACATGTTTGAGGAAATCAGAGCGGAGAGCGCCATTCCGAAGTTTTCCGTCTTGGAAGAATTTGATGCAACAGATCTTGCGAAGAATGCGAAGATCTTTGATGAGGCACTGGAGGACTACCGTCAGGAGTATGTTAAGCTTGGGATAGAGCCTGCGAGATATGCCGGCGTGGACGAATTTGTAAAGGCTTATCTGAAGTAGGGACGTACACATTATGAATCTGCCTGAGACTATGTGAAGCAGAACTCATGATATTTCATTCAGATTGAGAAAAAGAGGAGCTGAACTCATGAGAATCGTTAATTTAATTGAGAATACGGAAGGCCATGACGGGTGTGTATATGCACATGGCCTGTCCTTCTATGTGGAGACCGGGAAGCATAAATTGCTTGTAGACCTTGGACCTTCGGAAGAGACGCTGCGGAATGCAGAGGTGCTTGGCATCGATCTTACCAAAGTGGATACCGTCATCTTGAGTCATGGACATTATGATCATTCGGGAGGAATTCTTCCCTTTTCGAAAATAAACGACCATGCACGCATCTACATGCAGGATTCCGCGGCAGATGAGTACTATGCGGATGATGGACGGAATGCACCGGAGCGGTTTCGGTATATTGGGATCGACAGGGAGATTGTAAAGCTGCCACAGGTTCAGTTTTTACGCGGCGATGCCGTCATCGATGAGGAATTGGAGCTCTTTACCATCAAGCAAAGAAGCCATGACTTGCCGTTTACCAATAAGCGGCTCCTGATCCGAAAGGAAGATGGATATCAGCAGGATGATTTTAGGCATGAGCATTTTCTTGTGATTAGGGAGAACGAAAAAACAGTTCTGATATCGGGCTGTGCACATAACGGAATTCTTAGTATCATGGATGCATTTATGGTAAAATATGGGAAAGCACCGGACTTGGCAGTCAGCGGGTTTCATCTGATGAAGAAGACGGACTATAAGGATGAGGAAATCAAAGAGATCGAAGACATCGCAAGGGAACTGAAAAAATACCCGACTAAGTTTGTGACTTGTCACTGTACCGGTACGACGGCATATGACTTGATGAAAGGAATTCTGAAAGAAAAACTGGATTACGTGCATTCCGGCGAAGAGATTTGAAGAATTGGAGTTACGAAGATGGACAGAAGTGAGAGAGTGGAATTGGCGGTGCTTTGCCTCATCAAGGATGGCGACAGGATCCTTTTGCAAAATAGAGTGAAGAAGGATTGGCAGGGCTATACGCTTCCCGGCGGGCACGTGGAGTGCGGGGAATCCTTTGTGGATGCGGTGATCCGGGAGATGAAGGAGGAGACGGGTCTTACGATCATAAAGCCCAGGATGGTTGGGATCAAGCAATTCCCAATGAAAAACGGAAGGTACGAAGAGGGCAGATATGTTGTGCTTTTGTTTACTGCAGATCAGTTCACGGGCGAAGTCGTATCCTCGGAAGAGGGCGAGATGGAGTGGGTGAACCGAAGCGAGATTTCGAGGATCTCTGCGGTGGATGATCTGGAGGAGCTGTTGCAGGTCTTCGATGACCCGGATCTCACGGAGTTCCGGTATCTGGTAGATGGAGACGTATGGACGGCCGTGCTGAAATAAGCAGGCGACTTGGAAGGTCGTCTTAAGATGGGAAAAGCAAGGCTCGTGAGGGCCTCGGTTTGTTGCTTGCAATGGAATTGATGGAGGAAAATAATGGATACAAAGGTATATTACGAAGATGAGACGATTAAGATCCGCAGCATGGTACCGGCGGATGCGAAGATTTTTTATGATACTTATTTGTCCTACAATTGGCATCCGCAGATGGAAACCTATGAGGGGTATTATAAGGAGCAGGAGGCGGGAGAGCGCATTGTGTTCATCCCGGAATTTGAAGGGAAGGTTGCGGGGATATGCACGCTTGTCCTGAAGCCTTCGGAGGGCCCGCTGGCAGACAAGGGATGGCCGGAGATCGTTGATTTTGGCGTGTTCTTTCATCTGCATAAAAAGGGGATTGGAAATAAGATACTCGACGTGGTTGAGGCAGAGGCGGCGAAGTACGCGGATCACGTGTTTCTTGCGGTAGGGTGTCATTCGGGATATGGCCCGGCGCAGAGGATTTACGTAAAGCGCGGGTATGTTCCGGACGGCAGCGGCGTGTGGTATCAGGGAAAGCAGCTGGAGCAATACGCCCCCTGCGTGAATGACGATGATTTGTTATTGTTTCTGTCGAAAAAATTAAAGTAGCCCAATGGCAGAAACGTGCCACGGAGAACCGTCCCCGGTGGCAGGAAGGAGAGGATTATGAGGTATGTGATTGAAAATGAGTGGATCAGGTGTGAGGTTGATTCTCACGGCGCAGAGCTAAAGAGCCTGGTGAGGAAAGAGGACGGAAGGGAGATTCTGTGGGGTGCCGATCCGGCGTATTGGAACAGAACTTCGCCGGTGCTGTTTCCTTTTGTGGGAGCCGTGAAGAATAAGACCTATCGCCATGAGGGAAAGGACTATGTCATTGGCCAGCATGGCTTTGCACGGGACATGGAGTTTGCGCTGGACGAACAGGAGAAGGACAGGCTTTGGTTTTCCCTGACGGATTCGAAGGAGAGTCTGGAGAAGTATCCTTTCCGGTTCCGGCTGAAAATCGGTTATTTGCTGGAGAAATCCTCCGTAAAGGTGACGTGGGTCGTGGAGAATTGCGGCAGAGAAAAAATGTGGTTCTCCATTGGAGCGCACCCCGGCTTTGCCATTCCGAAACTGAGCGGTCATATGTTCCTTATGTATGACAGGAATGGTAATCCCGTGACTAAGATCCAAAACCGCATATTTGGGCAGGGAGGATGCGTCACCGACAGGACAGAGGAGATCCCCGCGCCGAACGGTAAACTGATCATTTCAGAAGAACTGTTTGAAAATGACGCACTGGTGCTGGAAAATGGTCAGATTGGGAAGGTGGTACTGGCAGATGATAAGGGGAATGCGCTGGTGACCATGGAATTTGATGCGCCTCTTTTGGGTTTATGGTCACCGCCTCATAAAAATGCCCCTTTTGTGTGCATGGAGCCTTGGTATGGAAGGTGTGATTCCGAATCGTTTGCCGGGGAACTGAAGGACCGGGATTATGAGCAAAAGCTGGAAGCCGGAGAGAGCTTTAACGCGGATTACGTCATCACGGTTTCCTAAACGGCGGAGGTGTATGGGGATGAAGAAGGAATTAACGGAAGGACAAAGGACGGCCATTGGCATATTTTTGCTGACGGTCATGGGAGCGGTCATCGGCTGGGTTTATGAGATGATCTTCTATCGGATCGACCTGGGCTATTTCATCAAGAGGGGTCATGGCTTTGGACCATGGCTTCCCATCTATGCCTTTGGCGCACTTGGGCTGGCCTTGATCACCTATAAAAGAAAGCTTCATCCGGCGCTGCTGTTTTTCATTTCCATGGTGGGCTCCGGGATCATTGAGTATGTAACCGGCTGGGTTCTTTATCATTTTATGGGTGTAAGGCTTTGGGATTACAACATTGAGATATGGAATTGGGGAAACATTGACGGTTTTGTCTGCGCCAGATTCGTATTGATCTTTGGACTGTTTGGAATGATTTTTGGCGCCGTTATTGTACCGAGATTCATGAAATTTGTAAAGCAGGCAAAGGAGCGGCCGCTTTTGATCATTTCCGCGGTATTGGCAATCGTGGTGGGCGCAGACGTGATTTATGGTTATATCATTAAAACCGTGATCAACGGGGGATTATAAGTTTTTTATACTGCACTGAATGACAGATTGTTAAGGGCGCGATGAGCGGATTTACCGTGGAAAGGAGGGTTGTATATGAGTTTAACAGAGATCAGTAAGTACATGTCCTTGATCCTGCGGCATAAGCCGGAGGTGATCGGAATTCATATGGATGAGCATGGCTGGGTGGAGGTAAAGAATCTGATCGAGGGGATTTCCAAGACTTATCCCTTTGATCTGGCCATGCTGGAGGAGATTGTGGCAACGGACAATAAGCAGAGGTATTCTTTCAGTGAGGATCATTTGTTGATCCGGGCGAATCAGGGGCATTCGATCCCGGTTGACGTGGAGCTTCCGGAAGTTACGCCGCCGGAGATTTTGTATCATGGGACGGGAGAGAAGTTTGCGGCGTCCATTGATCAGGCAGGGTTACTCCCGAAGTCGCGATTGTACGTGCATTTGTCCGGAGATCGGGAGACTGCCGTGAACGTGGGGCAGCGCCATGGAAAGCCCGTGGTTTATCTTGTGAAAAGCGGTGAGATGCACTGCGATGGCTACAGGTTTTATCGTTCCGTGAACGGAGTGTGGCTGACAAAGGAAGTTCCCGTGAAGTACCTTATGAAACAGGAGGCGTAACATCCCGACTGAAAGGAGGGACGAGCCGAAGGGCTCGCCAAGTGGCGCGTTAATTGGGGCGCTGGCGTTTTGCCATGGCTTTCCAGCTGGCAAAGCAGTAACTATCATTAAAAAGAAAAGCGACAAAGCAGACAACCACGGAGACATATTTGGAATCCTCCAGGCTGGCAAGGATCCAAAGTACGATCAAAACGACGTCATTTAGGGCGTAGGCGATGGAAAAGTAGGGACTGCGCCGGAAGGTTAAATATACTGCCACATAGCTTGTGGTGACGGACAGGGAACTTGGGATCAGATTAGCCGTGTGAAAGAAGGATAACAGGAAGTAAAAGAGAACCGTTACGATCAAGGCGGACAGGGACGTAAAAAGAATTTCCATCTTGCCGACGTGCCCCACTTCCACTTCGGAATGCCTTCCCTTGTAGGGGTGGCGGAGCCAGGAGATGAGGGCGAAAAGCGCCATGGGCATGGTCATGCCAAGGTAGGTCATCATCTCGCCATAGTAGGAAAAGGTATAGGAAATGTAGCCGTAAAGCAGGCTGAAAATGATCATGAGAAATTGGCCTGCGGGATTGCCCTTGGCATTAAAAAGAATGGAGATCACGCCGATCAGGGAGGCAATCAGCGTCAGATGATTACTGCGGTCGAAGAGCAGGAAGGATGCAGTGATCAATAGGATGGAGGAAGCGCAAAGCGCCAGTTCCGTTTTGGTAAAATATGCAGTGATCATTTTTAGAATCTTCATGGAAAAAACCTCGCTCAAAAAAAATAGCACCCGCATTCACGTCTTCTAAGACCTAACGACGTGAAAACGAATGCAATCGCATTCACTACCCGGTGGCAGTTACAATCTGGGGTAGATGATAACATAATTGTTTTTGCTTGTCAATGGGGGTCGATGGTTGGCAGGAGGCGTTTGTTTACTCCTATAAGTGAACTGAGGGCGTATAACATTGTAATGGAGGGAAATTATGGGAAGAGCAGAAAATATTACCGTATTTCAGGATACGGAGCGGAGATGTAAGACGGATCAAAGATTAAAAGAAGGAATTGCAAAGGCGGTTTTGGGGCAAAGGATCATTCTGGAAGGGGACGCCGTGGCAGAGGCGTTGCCGGGCCTTTCTTCCAACAAAAATCGTTATGAAAGTACTGCAAGGATTGTGGTATCGAAGAAAAGATCCTATGAGGCGGCAGGTGCCTATCAGGGGAAAAAGGTCTGCGTTCATAATTTTGCTTCCGCATCAAACCCGGGCGGCGGCGTAACGAAAGGCTCCAGTGCGCAGGAGGAGTGCCTGTGCAGATGTTCCACCTTGTATTTTTGTCTGAATACGGACAAGCCATGGAATGCGTTTTATGGACCTCACAGGGCGGCGCAGGATCCCATTCATAATGATGATTGCATTTACACGCCGGGCGTGATCGTGTTTAAGACGGACGAGGCGATGCCGCGGAGCATGCCGCAGGAAGATTGGTACGAGGTAGACGTGATCACTTGTGCGGCACCGAATCTGCGTGAGCGTCCCAGTAATCAGATGAACTCTGGTGACGGACAAGCTGCGGTCAAGCTTTCGGAGCGGGAGCAGCTCGTCCTTCATGAGAAAAGGCTGCGCAGGATTCTTGACATTGCGGTGGCAGCAGGCGAGGAGGTTGTGATCCTTGGTGCTTTCGGCTGCGGCGCATTTGAGAACGATCCACAGGCCGTTGCAATGGCTGCAAGGAATGTGATAGGGGATTATCTGCATGATTTTGAAACCATTGAATTTGCAATTTATTGCTCGCCGAGGGATGAGAGAAATTACGGATTCTTTGAGCGTGCGATGAAGGCACGAAACGCATAGATTCCGTAAATTCAGATGGATGAGATAATTTCTTTTCCTTCGAATGAAGGGTACGAGAAATATCTGCTACGGGATTGGAGGAAGTCGGAAGATTACAGGGAATGCTACTGGCCCGGCTTTTGGGTGAATAAGGAGAGTGCGAGATGAAGCATAAGAGACTAAACCGGGATGGATGGGGCTTTCAATATTATCCATATTATCAGATGCGGATCGATCATGAATTGTTTCATGGTCTGGCATGCCTGATCAGAAATACGGGGGGCGAGGAAAACTATTGGGAGACGCCTAAGGCCGGAAAAATACGAGTGACGGGCACGGGGATGACCTGGCTGGAGCTGATTCCGGACGGAATGCGCAGGGTGATCACGGTAAAATATTTCCCGGACGGAACCCATGGCGAGGAGAGAAAGAACTATCCGTTTTCCCTTGCGGTGTTTTTTTCTGGTTTTCTGCCGCATTGGATCATTCACCGACCTTTAATCGCTCCGTTACACTTTGACGGCTTATCAATCGGTATGCAATATATGGAATTGCCAAACCGAACAGAAGATGCAGGACGGGCATCACCAGCATAGGCCAGACCTCCAGTTTGAAATTCAAAAACCAAATCTGCTTACAGATTGGCCGAATAACTTGAAGGGCGCCAATCAAGGACAGCGGGACAGAAACAACGGTTGCCAAAAGCACATAGGCGCAGCCTTCCTGACGAAGCATCTTCAGCAGTTGTCTGCCTGTCATTCCCACGCTTTGGAGCGTAGCAAACTCTCTGCGGCGAGTAAAAATACTGGTCAACATGGTGTTGGCAAAGTTCAGTATGCCGATAAGCCCAATTATAAATGCCATTGTACCGC
>ONSO01000116.1 GCA_900320485.1 uncultured Lachnospiraceae bacterium
AGAGCGGAAGAACAAAAGCAAACGGAGAAAGAAAAAAATAGGGCTGACAATGCGGAGAAAGAAGTCGAAAAACTGAGGAAGGAGAATGAACGCCTGAAGAAACTGCTGAGAGGAAGCAACCCTCTTATTTGAGTTAGAGGGAGAGGAGGAACCCAAAAGTATGTGTGAAGTACTGGACAGGATTGAAAAGCTTGTCAGGCATTAAGCATCACGGTAGAGGAATACAGAGCGGCAAAAGGATAAAGTAAGCGAGGTGAGAAAAACGGTGGTGCTTGGCTAGAGATTTCTCTTGATTTTTTGTCGGGGCTGTGGTATGATACCTTTGTTGCCGGCGTGGCGGAATGGCAGACGCGGCAGACTCAAAATCTGTTAATGGTGACATTGTGCGGGTTCAAGTCCCGCCGCCGGCATGACAAAAAAGTGAAAAAGCTGTCTTGGAAGACCAAGACAGTTTTTTTTGCCCATTCATTGTGCAAATTCAACTAAAAATTGACAAAAACAAGAAAAAAATAAGTAAAAATGCAAATAACTCTTTTCAAATTATGAAAAATGTAGTAAAATAACCTTAAGATTTCATAAAGAAATCAGGTTAAGTAAACAGGTTTGTAAACATAGTAAATGTTTACTGTTAAAAATGCACAAAACATAAATGAAATTTGATGGGATTTGTAATAAAAATTCCTTTAACGGTTTCGTAAAAACTGTTTTGTCAACCCAAAATGCCAAGAATAGTTTACGAAAAAAGTAACAATTTTGTGATATTTAGCTATCAATTATTGACAGTCGTACCTATGTGGAATACAATGAACTAAAGTATTAAAGATACTCTAGTATTTGCCACCAATCCCCAAAGTAAACAAATCTCCGAAGTAAACGGTCCGATGGTAAACGTTGAAATGCAAAGGTCCGATGGTAAACGTTGAAATGCAAAAGGCCCGTCCGGGATCCATAAGGGACGACAAGTACCGGAAGTATTGGAGGAACTGCCGACATGATGGAGCGTTGGGTAACCTATTCCCGTAAAAAGAGGTTAGGTGAGTTACTGGTAGATGCCGGTGCTCTGACACAGGAACAACTGGAAGCCGCACTTGCTGAACAGAAGAAAAAAACAGGCCAAAAGCTTGGACAGGTTTTGGTGGAGCAGGGCTTCATCACTGAGGACCAGATGCTGGACGCCTTGACGAACCAGCTGGGTTACCCCAGGGTAAACCTGAGAGAGTTTAAAATTGACGAAGCCATTATTGCCATGGCTGACGAGTCCTTCCTCCGGAAGAACAGCATCATGCCATTCGGCTTTAGCACGAATAACCCGAACCTTTTGAAACTGGCCATGAGCGATCCCCTGGATCTGCGCGCACTGGACGACTTCTTCCTGGTAACGGGTCATCAGGCCGAGATCTACATCGCGACCAGCGCTGACATTACCAATGCCATCGGACGCTACTACGGCAGCGCCGAGGCAAAGCGTATGGCAGACCAGTTCTCCAAGGAACGTGCGGAATCCGGAAGAGGACAGACCACCAACGACGAAGAAAACGAAGCGCTGCAGCAGGCGCCCATCGTTAAGCTGGTTACCCAGATCATAGAGCAGGCGGTTCGTAAGAGAACCTCCGATATTCACATCGAGCCTTTTGAAGACGTGCTTCGGATCCGTTACAGAGTCGACGGCGTGCTTCAGCAGGAGATGGAACATAAAATGGACATTCACTCCGCAATGATCGCCCGTATCAAGATCATTTCCGGAATGGACATTGCAGAAAAGAGAAAACCTCAGGACGGCCGTGCGACTGCAATCGTAGACCGGAATGAGTACGATATCCGTGTATCCATGCTTCCCACCGTTTACGGCGAGAAAGTGGTTATGCGTCTTACCCAGAAGAAAGCCCTGTCGAGAGACAAGAAAGACCTGGGCTTCCCGCCTGAGGAGCTGGCAAAGTTTGAGAAGATCATCAGCAGACCTAACGGCATCATGCTGGTAACGGGACCTACCGGTTCCGGTAAATCTACCACGCTGTACACCGCCCTCAGCGAACTGAATACCATCGGCGTGAACATCATTACCGTTGAGGACCCCGTCGAGGCGAACATCTTCGGAATCAATCAGGTTCAGACCAATGAAAAGGCAGGCCTTACCTTTGCAAGCGCCCTCCGTTCCATCCTGCGTCAGGACCCTGACATTATCATGATCGGTGAGATCCGTGACCAGGAGACCGCCGGCATCGCCGTAAAAGCGGCTATTACCGGTCACTTGGTTGTAAGTACCCTGCATACCAACTCCGCGGCAAGTACCATTACCCGTCTTGCCGACATGGGTATTGAGAATTACCTGATCGCCGACTCCGTGATCGGCGTTATCGCACAGCGACTTGTCCGCAGGATCTGTAAGAGCTGCTGCGAGGACGTGGTGGCAGACGAGTACGAGCGCCAGATCCTTCAGATTCCTGAGAATCAGGGACCCGTAATGATCAAGCATCCCGGCAAGAAACATGATTGCTTGGAATGTGGCGGATCCGGTTACCACGGACGAATCGGTATTTACGAGATCATGCCTCTGTCGGCAAAGCTTAAGAGCGTTATCAGCCGCGGCGGTCTTCCCGAGGAAATTGAGAAGACGGCATTGGAAGAGGGTATGAAGACCCTGAGAATGCAGGCCATCAGCTACGCACTGCAGGGCATCACCTCGGTTGAAGAAGTAAAACGCGTAACTTACGAAGAATAGTCAGTACAAAATAATAAACTGCCGGAACCGGCAGACGCGAGGGGAAGAAAACATGAACGCAACTATTTCCAGCTTCTTGATGGTAGCAAAGCAATTCGGAGCATCTGACTTACACCTTACCGTTGGCGTTCGGCCCAAGGTACGTATCCGCGGTACGCTTCAGGAAATCGCCGTGGCAGACAGACTGATGCCGGCGGACGTAAAGGAACTGGTGGAATCCATGTTCAAACCCCGCCAGAAGGAAATCTTCGATAAGTACGGTGAAGTCGACTTCGCGTACGCCGTACCGGACATCGGACGTTTCCGTGTAAACGCGTTTAAGCAGAGAGGCTCCTACGGCGCCGTTCTCCGTCTGGTGGGCGCTGAGATCCCCGCTCCGCAGACCCTGGGAATTCCCATTTCCGTAGTGGAACTCACGAAGAGAAAGAGAGGACTGGTACTTGTAACCGGGCCCACCGGTTCCGGTAAGTCCACCACCCTTCGCACATTATCACGCTGGAGGACCCCATCGAGTACCTCCACAACCACAATAAGGCGATCGTTAACCAGAGAGAGATCGGCATTGACACCCAGAGCTATGCCAACGGCCTTCGCGCTGCACTTCGTGAAGACCCGGACGTAATCCTCGTGGGAGAGATGAGAGACCTGGATACCATCTCCACTGCGATTACCGCAGCCGAGACCGGACACTTGGTATTCTCCACGCTGCATACCATCGGCGCGGCACCTACCATCGACCGTGTCATCGACGTATTCCCGCCTCACCAGCAGGATCAGATCAGAGTACAGCTTGCATCCGTGCTTGAGTGCGTTATTTCCCAGCAGCTCTGTCCTACGGCAGACGGCAGGGGCCGCGTGGCGGCCTTTGAGGTCATGCATGCAACGGCAGCTATCCGTAACCTGATCCGTGAAGGAAAGTCCCACCAGATCGACGGTATGATCCAGACCAGTAAAAAGATGGGAATGCAGACCATGGACGACGCACTGTTCGAACTGTACTTAAAGCATAAGATCGACGGCGCAACCTGTATCGAGTTCGCCCAGGATCCTCTGGTAATGCAGGAGAAGGTTTATTAAGTAGTTAAGTAAAGTTTTTACAAAAAAATGGATTTTTTGTTAAAAAATTGTGAATAAGCTCTAAAATAAATCCCTCACACGTCCGATATAGACATTGAAGGGGAAATCTGGAAAGGACGAACCGGAATGGCAGTTTATAAGTACGAGATCATTGACCCCAACGGGAAACATAAAAAAGGCACCATCGATGCCAATGACGAGCTGACTGCGAGACAGACCCTTAAGACGGATGGAAGTACTTTGGTTTCCATCGCCATGGCCGGCGCGCTGGATAAGGAGGTAAACATTTCCTTCGGCGCACCCGTAAAACCCAAGGAGCTGGCCGTTTTCTGTAACATGTTTAAGTCCATCCTGGCTGCCGGCGTTACCATTATCGAAGCTCTCGGAATGCTTTCAGAACAGACTGAGAATAAGAAGTTTAAGGCCGTGATTGAAGAGGTTCATGACGACGTACAAAAGGGTGAGACTCTTTCGAGTGCATTTGCAAAGCACCCGAAGTTCTTCCCAGAAATGATGATTCAGATGGCAAATGCCGGTGAGGCTTCCGGTAGCTTGGAAACCTCCTTTGAAAGACTTACCACTCACTTTGAAAAAGATGCACACCTGAAGGCTTTGGTTGCAAAGTCCATGGTTTACCCCATCATCCTGATCTGCGTTATTGTTGGCGTGGTTATCCTGATGATGACGGTCATCGTACCGCAGTTTACGTCCACCTTTGATGAGATCGGAGCAGAGCTCCCCGGAATTACCAAGGCAGTTATGGCAGTTTCGAATTTCATCATTCACTGGTGGTGGCTGGCACTGATCATTATCGTTGCCATTGTTGTGTTCCTGAAGGCCTTTAAGAAGACGGAGCGCGGCGCCCTGCTTTTCGGACGGATCATGCTGAGAATGCCCCTCTTCGGACCTTTGGCTATCAAGACGGCAGCGGCAAGATTTACCCGTACCTTAAGTACCCTGATCTCCTCCGGTATGGCACTGGTGGAGGCCATTCACATCACCGGTAAGATCATGACCAACGCAGTGGTTCAGGCGGCCATGGTCAAGGCGGAAGAGGACGTAACTCAGGGCTTCCCCTTGTCCGTTCCCCTTATGGAGTGTGACGTCTTTCCCATTATGGTTCCCCAGATGGTAAAGATCGGTGAAGAGACCGGTAGTTTGGACGAAATGCTTTCCAAAATCGCAAACTATTACGATGAAGAAGTAGAAATCGCAACGGAGGCTCTTGTTGCGGCGATGGAGCCTTTGATCATCATCGTAATGGCAGGAACCGTGGTTCCCATTATCTTGGCCGTGCTGATGCCCATGTTCAGCTTGTACAGCGCCATCGGATAATGATAGAGTAACGTAAACAAGGCGGCCGCAGAAAAAGGAGAAGAAATGAAAAACGATCGCGGTTTTTCCCTGGTGGAGCTGATCATCGTCATCGCCATCATGGCCGTACTTGTAGGAGTCGTAGGGACTCAGGTTATTCCCTACATGGAAACGTCAAAGCAGGCGAAGGACATTCAGATCTTAAGCTCTTATGCAACGGCGGGAGTTATGGCCTATGCATCTCATCCGGACGTGGCGCCGGCGAGCGGAACCATGACCATTACCATTGTATCCAACGGAACGGATGATACCTTTACCTGTGATGATACCAATGCACAGAAGATCGCTGATGAACTGAACAATCTGATCGGAAGGGATGCGGTGACTGAGGCGGCTTCCCTGTTCCAATCCAAGATGTTCCGGCCTACCGTAAAGATCGAAGTGGTCTATGACTTCAGCGATCGTACCATTAAGGTACTTGCCATTGACGGCAGCAACGTCACCATCAATGCAAACGATAATATTTACGGAAGATTATAACTTAGGTTATCTGCCCGTTGCCATGGCGGGTTTGATGATAAACAAATCAATTTCATATCTCAAGGAGGATGGTTAACATGAAAAAGTTAAACAACAAAGGTTTCTCGCTGGTTGAGCTGATCATCGTTATTGCTATTATGGCAATCCTGGTTGGCGTAGTTGGTACTCAGGTTATTCCTTATCTGGAGAACTCCAGAAAGGCAAAGGATCAGCAGGTGCTCAGTTCTTGGAATACTGCTGGTATGTCCGCATACTCCAATGCAGCAGCAAAGATTGACGCAACTGCTAATTATGTTATTACGATTGTGCCCGGAAGTCAGCCCACTTGCGCTTCTGATCCTGCTGGTAAGGCTGGCGCAGCTGAGATTCAGAACTATTTTAGACAGTTAACTGGTACTGATACCGCTGCTTATGACTTCAGCAAGATGGAATCCAAGGCTGGTAAGGCTATTACCAAGGTTGAGATTAAGATCAATGCAAATGGTTCTATTGTAACTGAGACCGAAACTGGTACTGGTTTCTTTGATCCTATTGAGAACTAATATCTAGCGAGAAATTAACCATAGGTTAATTGACGGAGGAAAGCGACATGCCAACAGCGATACTTACATATGCCATTGCATTATTAACGGGAGTTATGATCGGTGGCTTCGTAAATATCTGCATTGACCGCTTCCCTAAGAAGGTGAGCTTTACTAAGAAGCCCTTCTGTGAGAACTGTAATGCCGAGCTTCCTTGGCATGACGCGATCCCCCTGGTATCATTCTTATTACTAAAAGGCAGATGCCGCTCCTGTGGAGCGAAGGTCAATATACAGTATCCCCTGGTGGAACTGGCGAATGGAATACTTTACGTACTCGTTTTCATGGCGAACGGTTGTAACTTCCAGAGCGCAGTATATTGCCTTATGACGTCTGCCTTTTTGGTAATAAGTATTGTAGATGAAAGAACACAAGAGATTCCTTTCCCCTGTAACGTATTTATCGGGGGATTAGGAGTCATTGCGTGCGTTTATGACTTCCCCGGCTGGAAGGAATTACTGGCAAGACTGATCGGCGCCGTGATCATTTTTATTGTTTTGTATCTTTTGGCAAATTTCGGACTCATGGGCGGCGGGGACGTAAAGCTGATGACCATTTCCGTATTGCTCCTTGGCTGGCAGAACGTGACTCTTGCTTTTTTTATGGCCTGCATTATCGGTTCCGTGATCCACGTGATCCGCATGAAGGTCAGCAAGGCGGGAAGAGTACTTGCCATGGGACCTTATCTATGTTTATCCCTTTGGATCTGTTGCTTTTGGGGCGGAGATATGATAAACTGGTATTTAAGCACGCTAGTCGGATGACTTGTATAATTATTCTTTCTTTTTCTGATTTCCTAAGTTTCGGAGGGGGAGAGCCTGACGCTTAGGGGATGAGAAAAGGAAGGCAAAAACATAAAGGAGAAGACAGTATATGGCTAAGAGAGTGTTAAGTATTCAGACCGGTATCTGGTGGACCAAGGTCGCTTTGATGGAGTATGGTGTCAAGCATCCCAGAGTGTTTGACGTCTTTACCTTCCGTACCCCGGACAATGCCGTGGAGGACGGCTACATCCGTGAACGCGAAAGTCTTGCCAATCAGCTTCGCGCCGAACTGAGTAAGAGAAAGATTTCGGAGAGAAAGGTTATCTTTTCCATTAACTCTGCCAAGGTAGTCTCCAGAGAGGTCATGGTTCCCAAGGTTAACAACAGACAGTTAAAGACCCTGGCCATGGAGCAGGCGAGAGAGAACTTCCCCATGGACATTGCAAGCTATACCATAAGCTATGCAAAGATGGGCATGCTGGACGGCGATCCCAAGACGCAGATGAAGTTGCTCCTCCTTGCAGTACCCGATAACCTCCTTTCCAACTACGTATCCTTTGCGGAGCTTGCGGGGCTTGACATTGAGACCTTTGAGTACATGGGAAACTGCGCAATGCAGTTCATTGCAAAGAACTTCATTGAAGACGCGGTCATTGTACAGCTGGAGGAGCGTTCCACCATTGTATCCGTGGTAAAAAATAACAAGCTGGTATTCCAGAGAGTGGCACCCCACGGCTTTGATTCCACCTTGGCGGCAGCCATCGATCATCCTGTCCTGGGCCTTCGGGAGGATCAGGAGACCTTTGAGTTCCTCTGCAATAATAACGTTACCCGCGATAAGATCAAACCGGAGATGTTCTCCGATTCCGTGATCGTGGATCTTGAGGAGAGGACCATTGCCATTCAGCAGGCCTATGAGGCCATCAAGGAATCCATGGATTATCACGTACGCATCGTGGTATCCGCACTGGAATTCTATCAGAACCAGTATAAGACGCCCCTTCGCGGTACGCTTCACCTTATCGGTGACGGCATGCGCATTCAGGGCATGGCAAAATACTTTGATTCCAAGATCAACATCGAGGTGGAAAAGGGGGACTACCTGTCCCTCCTTAAGATGGATAAGAAGACCTCCGGAACGGGCCTGAAATCCGGAGAGGCACTGGGACTTCTCTCCATCCTGGGCGCCGTGCTGGAGCCCATGGGCATTACTCCTAAGGAACTGGCAGACCGCAGCGCCAAGAGAAATACCACGAAGGTGACTTCCATGATCTTTATGGTGTCACTGATCGCCAGTGCCGTACTTGTAGGCTTTTCCTTCTGGAAAAAGACCACGGCAGAGAATAAGCAGAAGGAACTACGGGCAGAGATCGCTAGGCTGGAGTCCGTAAAAGAGGTTTACGACGAGAACGTACGCTACCGGAATCTGAACAATGAATATGCCACCTTTGACAATATGACTAAGACTCAGGCAGAAAAGCTCTACCGTTTGGTATGCGATCTGGAAGAGAAGTTCCCCACCTTTGTGGTAGCCGTAAGCTTTGCCGGTGCCGACAGTCAGGTTTCCATCAACATCGAATCCGACGTAAAGATGTCTGCGGCGCAGCTTATCATGAATCTGAAGGAACTGGATTACGTAACGGACGTCAACATTCCTTCCATGCGTGAACTGGATAAGCAGTATACGGTTCTTGGCCTTACCGAGGAAGAAAATGAGGAGCATACCATCAAGGTATGGAGCTATACCATTAACCTGAAGCTGAAGGATTCACCCAGCGATCAATATCTTGTACAGTAGGAGGAGAGGACATGAAGATCAGCGGCATTACGGATAAGGAAAAACAATTATTATTTATTGTACTTGCGTTGGGACTTCTCGTTTGCGCCTACTTCTTCGGCTTTACGAAGCTCATGGATCAGGCAAGGGCCATCGAGGCAAGCAACGTACAGGATCAGGCCACGGTGGATCAGCTCCAGGCCATGTATGACAAGCAGGCGGATACCAAAGCGGAAACCGATCAGTTTAAGAATAACATCAGAAACATAGTAAAAAAATATCCCGTGGACGTGCCTCAGGAGAAGAGCATCTACCTTCTTCAGCAGATGGAAGACATTGTGGGACTTCACATTGACACCATTAACTTTTCCATGGATAACATGCTGATGGATTTCTCCGGCGACGATGCCCCCGAGGGACGATATGACGCACTGGGCGTTCATTTCTCCGCAAGCTACAGCCAATTCAAGGGTCTCCTGAAGTATGCGACGGAATTCGATGACAGAAGCACGGAGCCTTCCATTTCCGTGGAATTCGACCAGTCCACCGGCGTTCTCACCGGAACGGTGAACTACCGCATGTACTATCTTACCAAGACCGACAGCGAATTTGATACCCGTACCTATGAGGAGGTTCCTCCCACCGGCATCGAGAGCGGCGTAGACAGCATCTTCGGCGCACTGATCGAGGAGCCCGGCGAGGATGGCGAGATGACCTACGGCAAGTGGAACTACAATCCCATCGATGAACTCCTGGATGGATTGAACGGAGAAGCTCAGGAATAATCCTAAGGAAAATCCCAGAAAAAACTAAACAAATCCAAGGTTTAGGCCGATTGTATAATTGTAGGCGGAAACTGAAAAAACTAGTGGGTCAAGGTCGTCTCGGTCTTGGCCCAATGGAGTATGAATATGAGAAAGAAAATGCAAACCGGAAACGGCGGCTTTACGCTGATAGAAGTTGTTCTGTCCATAGCGATCCTCGCACTGATCTCCGTTCCCCTGATCAATTATTTTACGGATTCCATGAAACATGCCGTTAAGACCCAGGAAAAGCAGAATGCGACCCTGGTTGCGCAGGATGCCATGGAGTTTATTAAGGCGCAGAGTAAATTAATGCATTGGACGGGAGCTCCCGGAGCCAGCGGCGGTACGGTGATGCATTTTGACATTACGGATCCCCTGAAGGAGAAGTTTAACGTTCCCCTGAATGAGGCCATTGAAGTATTTGACGCGGCTCATCCCTCATCGGTTTATGACCGTAATGACGGTAAGGGAACATTGACGTATGATTATAACGTATCGGCTGTTTCCGGCGATGAATATGAGCTTCACGTAGAGCTTTCTACGGACACCGGCGTTTCCGAGGTGGTATCCGTAGTGGATGACATTGATAATAACAAGAGCGTGGTATCTTGTGAATATAACGAGGAAGATACGGCAGTCATGGAATTTATGGCTCGTAACTCCGCAGCGGTGATCCGTTCCGGCGGCGGTTACATTATCGGCGTAACTCCTGAGCCTTCCGCAAGCAGCGGTCCCATGTTTACCCTGGCTCCCATTACCTCCGGAAGCCCTGCGGCAAGTGCTTCCGCAGCGCCTACGGCAACGCCGATTCCCGTAACAGAGCAGACCGAGGATGAGATCCGCGAGAACC
This sequence comes from uncultured Lachnospiraceae bacterium, assembly GCA_900320485.1. Classification (GTDB taxonomy): domain Bacteria; phylum Bacillota; class Clostridia; order Lachnospirales; family Lachnospiraceae; genus Acetatifactor. Next base: position 10,429 of record ONSO01000116.1, read on the forward strand.
TTCGCAGAACCGTTCACGTAATCCTTGGCATGAAGGAAGAGATCCTTGAAGGTGGAACTAAGACCTTCTATACCGTGAGAGTATATTACGAGTATCAGTGTAAAAATATTTCCAACATGGATCCTACGAATCCTGACGTATATGAGACCGCAGACCTGATCAACACCAACGTTCAGGAGCTGGAAGGCATTTATCTTATGTTTAATAAGTGTCATTTGACGGAAGACCGTTTTGAGTTTGAGTGGGAGGGAACGTTGAATCCTCCAGCCGGGAAATATCCTGAAATCCGTCTGGTTTGCCAGGACATTGGTATCGCAGGAACTCCTGATCCGGATCCTTCCGCGTCACCTGCTGCAACGACCATGCCCGTGGCCCTGGATACTTATAAGCCCACCATTTACTTTAAGAACTTTAGCGGCTGGACGGACTGGAATCCCCAGATCCGTACAAACCTTGTAAGCCCCAGCGAGTTCCTCTATGATTCCAGCAGTGACGTGGCCGGAACGTGGCAGGTACCCGCGCCCCTGACGGATTCCGGAAGCCCCGTGAGACTTTTTAAGATCAAGGTTGACGTGTATCGTAAGGGTGAGAGAGGCGTTGCCGGAAAAGAACCGATCGTAAGCATGATTACCTCGAAGACGGAATAAAAGGAGGTTCCCCATGGGAAAACATTGGCCATTAAAAAAGAATAATAAAGGTGCTTCCCTGATCGCCGTACTGGTTGCAATTTCCGTGGTGAGTATCATGGGTATCATCATTACTCAGCTTACGGTCACCAATATCCAGATGAAGGAAGTGGAGCGCCAGGCGAAGACCAACTTCTATGACGCAGAGCACATCATGGATGAGCTGACCGCCACGCAAAAGAGCGGAACGAGCAGGAAGAGCGGCATGGTGCCGACGACGGCGATG
>ONSO01000030.1 GCA_900320485.1 uncultured Lachnospiraceae bacterium
TTTTTTGCGTCTCCGTTTGCCGGGATTTTGATAACGGTAACGGATGAAAAGTATTTTGTTGCAGGGCTGCTCGTCCAGATGATCATGTTGGTCATGGCAGTGGTCACTCTTATCATTGCGTTATGGAATCTTTCGAAATACAAAGAGCTTTGGCAGGACGGCGTGGAGCTGGCATATGGTGTTCGTGGATTCGTTTCCGAGCGAAAGAAAGCATTTGAACATACCTGCCTGATCGGAATTATCGTTGGCGTGATCTGTTTGCTTTCTTCCGTCATTCCCATGATGATAGTGTCGGGCTTTACGGATACGGATAACCTGGCTGTTGCCATCGGCGGTTGCATTATGCTTGTGATATTTGCCGCCGGATGTTCCTGCATAACATATGTCTTGACCATTAACCATGGGTATAAGAGAGTTTTGGGAATGGAGTAGAATATAAAAAGCAAATAACAACAAGGAGAGTGAACGTATGAAGAAAAAAATATTTGGTTTACTTTTGGCGACGATGATGAGCATATCTTTATGTGCATGTGGCGCCGGGGGCGAGGGTGGCGCGTCCAAGGCGGAAAGTTCCGTGACGTCGCAGGAAGATGTTTCAAGTGAGGCGGCTGATACGTCAACCGGTACCGAAAAAGAAGAGACGAAAACGACGGAAGAATCGAAAGAGGAGGCTCTTACGATTGAAACGGCGAAGCCGGGCGACGTTGTTGACGGAATCGTTGTGGTTGCCAAGAAAGCGCCCCTCGAGATTCCCGACAACGAAGCGCTTCAGTTTATCAGGGATCTGGAGATCGGCTGGAACCTTGGAAATACCTTTGAAGCCAGTGATTGCAACTGGCTTAGTAATGAGCTGGACTATGAGAGTGCATGGTGCGGCGCCAAGACGACCCAAGGTCTGATCAAGGAGCTGAAAAATGCCGGCTTTAAGACGATCCGAATTCCCGTTTCATGGCACAACCATGTTGACGAGAACTACAATATCAGTCCGGCCTGGATGGACAGGGTCGAGGAGGTTGTGGGTTGGGCTTTGGATGAGGACATGTACGTCATCATCAACATTCATCACGACAATGCCGAAGGTTTTGAGTACCCGTCCTATGACAAGCTTGATCATTCAAAGGCATACGTTACCAAGATCTGGTCCCAGATCGCAGATCGGTTTGCCGATTATGACGAGCATCTTATCTTTGAGACCATGAACGAGCCTAGACAGGTGGGCACCAATAACGAATGGTGGATCAACGTAAGTTCTGACGTTGGAAAAGAATGCATGGACTGCGTCAACCAGCTAAACCAGGCGATTGTCGACGTGATCCGTGACAATGGTAAGGGATACAACACTTCCAGATATATCATGGCTCCCGGGTACTGTGCTTCCGCTGACTACGTGATCGCTGACGGTTACAAGCTGCCGGAGGATCCCAAGGCTACCGCTGAGAACCGGATCATCGTATCAGTGCATGCCTACACTCCTTACAATTTCGCGCTCAATCTGGGGAGCGGGAGCACGGACGTATTCGACATAAAGACGAAGAAAGGGACCGGGGACATTGACGGCTTTATGAAGAAGCTTTATGACAAGTTTATTTCTCAGGGCATTCCGGTACTGATCGGAGAGTTTGGCGCTCTTGACAAGGACAACGTCGAGTCGAGGATGCAGTTTGCAGCTTATTATATTTACAATGCAAGACATTACGGCATGTCCTGTCTGTTCTGGGATAATAATGCTTATAAGACAAGCGGAGAGAACTTCAGACTGATCGACAGAAAATCCCTTACCTGGATATTCCCTGAGATCGTCGATCAGATGATGCATTACTGCAATGCAGAGGAATGATCTAGAGCTTAGGAGTAGCCTTATCGGACCATTTTACGACATTTAGGGTGAACAAGGTAAAAAGTATAGTAAATGACGGGAGGTAGGCCAGCCAGGTGAAAAAGTGCCGAAAAAATTGAGATATCGACGACGTGCGAAAAAGCACGCAGTTGGAAATTGCTGATAAACCACGGATGATCCGTAACTATTCCATCAAGAAAGAGGATTCTGACAATGATTAAAGTATATTGCTACAGTAAATGCACAACCTGCAAGAAGGCGCTGAAGTGGCTCGACGATAACGGCATATCCTATGAGCTGACAGACATAAAGACCGACCATCCTGACGAGGGTGCCTTGCGGAAATACCACGCCATGAGCGGACTGCCGCTGAAACGGTTCTGGAACACCAGTGGCATTCCCTATCGTGAAATGGGGCTGGCAAAGAAGCTTCCTTCCATGAGCGAAGATGAGCAGTATGCCCTGCTTGCGACGGACGGCATGCTGGTGAAGCGGCCGCTTGTTGTCGGGGATGATTTTGTGCTGACCGGGTTCAAGGAAGACGAGTGGAAGGAGATCCGTAAGCATGAACTGGTATAGAACGATTCTCGACGGAGTTGCCATGAGCGCAACGTTTAACTGTTACGTTGCCGTATTCTGGCTTTTGAAGCCGCATTCCTTCATCGTCATGTTCCCTAAGAGCCTGCAGAAAAAGGCCAGGCCGGTCACAAAGGCTGAGAGACGGCACGTGAACCTGATGTACTTCACTCTTTATCCGGCCATTGTGATCTGGATGATTCTGAGTACGTATGAGGCGGGCATTCACGGCTTTTGGCCTATGTTTTGGACGGCATACGTTGAAATGATGCTGATAAGTCTCGGCGATCTGTTCTTTCTTGACTATCTCTTGCTAAAAAAGACGGGCAGAAGATTGCGCGCAGAGGGCGTGGAGGACGATCCGTTTTATGAGCCGAAGAATGAACTGATGAAGCTGGGATTACCGGAGCATCTGGTCCTGTGGCCTGTTCTGTTCTGCCCGCTCGTCGGATTTCTCACGGCAGGGATTGGCTTGCTGATAAGATAAATATGGCTAAACAGTTTCTTGTTCTGGGTTTTATTGGCATGGCATTGTTTGGGGACCGTCTGGGAGAGCGGAATGGGTGTTACGTTTCTGGCCGTTGCCCACGTATGCAGCAACGTAACAGGTGACGTTACGTTCTGAACGTGCAAATTGCTTGCCTGTAAGCACTCTGATGCGGTACGCTGACTTCATCAAAGGCACCATGGGCCTATGAAGAATTTAGATGGTGAGGCATCGGAAGGAGAGGGACTATTATGGATCAGATGGGAAATAAAATTGCCAGAAGACGAAAAGACCTTGGCATGACGCAGGTGAGCCTGGCAGATGCGCTGGCGGTCACGAGGCAGACGGTTTCGCGCTGGGAGGCGGGGGCGGTTTTGCCGGACATTGATAAGATCGGAGACATTGCGAGGATCCTTGGCGTGAGCTGTGACTATCTTCTGAAGGATGAAATAGAAGAAAGCGATCCGACCAAGGAGCAACAGCTCCCCTCCGCAGTGAGCGGACTTCTTTTAGAGATGAAGGGGAAGAACGTGAAACTCGATTTTTGTGAAGAGGAAGAAGACGTCGATCTTTACGGCGTGGTTTGCACGGTGACGGGATTTGAAGGGAACTGGATTAAGGTTGTGGGTCATACAAAGAAAGGAGACGTGGAGAAGCTGATCCCCTTGTCGTCCATCTTTTCGATTGAGATTGTAAAGGAGGGCGAATAATGGAATATATTGTATGGATACCGGCACTGCTCGGTTTATTTGCCTTCCTGAGCATGGGAGAGCTTAAGACGCGAATCAGCAGATTGGAGGATCAGTTAAGCTTCATGAAGGGAAGTCCCGCGCATGCAGAGAAAGCGGCGCTTAGGAAGCTTTTGGGTGATTACGTGAACAAAAACGTGGAGCTGGAATTTCGCGGTGAACAGTATGACGGTGATCTGAGCGTTCCGGGAACTACGTGCACCGTCCTGGCTGTGGATGAGGAGTGGGTCTTTGTTCGGATCGCGACCAGGAAAGAGGAAAAGGAGAAATTATTCAGATTATCTCAGATCAGCGGAGTGAAAGGAATTGCATAAGAGAAGGATTGTCCTGTTGACACATTGATTATAAAGCCTTATCTTTGGTGCGAGCGGGGGCAAGTTTTGCATGTGAATTTCCTTGCCCCCTCCCATACCAGAGTACTCCGTATATTATGTGTTCTTCAGGTCTTTGGGGTGTTGTTTGCGTGAGGTTTTCATAATCTTTAATATTGACATAAATTATATATACCTGGCGCACCGCAATGTGTGTGTGTGATCTCACAAGTTCGAGTTTCGTTACAAATATAAGCTCCACAAGCAATGCAATATAATCTATGAGAAGATCCCGCCTTATATACGTCACAATACCCTCCCGTACCATCATTGAGTTCAGGACAATAATGCTTATAGTATAGGTCGCCCGTTTTTCCGCCACAAACTGCATGCGTATTTTGCTCATAACAACCTGGTGTCTGGTTACAAGCCATACTGTTTAATGAGCTGCACAGAAAAACACTTACCATCACTGCTACTGTTATAATCATTTTTTTCATAGTTGTTCTCCTTTTTTCACTTCTCTTTTGTTGTCATAACGTCTTATTTCTGTTCGTTTAGGTAATTTTGGACCCTTTTTTGAATAATGCCTGCCACTTCTATTTCCGTTTTCTCTCCGGCAAAATAGGCCGCTGCTTCCTCGATTACAATATCGCGAATGCTATATTCCACTGTCAGTGGCTCCCCTGCATCCATCAATGCCATATACTCGTCAAGATAAGAGCTTCCATCTTTTCTCCCCTTCAAAGGAGTTATCGCATGATTACGAATTTTGACAAACGGTCCTTTTCCGTCACCCGCATCGTTATTAACCCGTTCTTGAAGAAGATCCCTTCGTATCCAATAAGTTGTGTAATTTAACTGGCTTTCTTTACTCAATGCGGAGAGGAGAAAATCAACTGCTACATCTTTGTTTTTTGTAGTTTCATTTATGGCAATACCTCGATAACAGTGGATCATGCCTGATGCTTTTTTGTCTGAAGGATACCCAATGGTAACATACTGATCTCCCAGCGCACTCCTGGCATTGGAATATTCGATCAGCCCTCCCCCCACGTAATACAAAAAGGTTTTTCCATCAATCATGTCTTCCACCAATTCATCAGTGCTTAGAAAGCGATCCGATTCCGTGTTTTCACCGTTTTCATAACAAAACCTCAGCAGTCTGACAAACGTATCTTTGTTAAAATTACACTCGCCACTTTTGAAATCAATAAATTCGCTATGTTCAAGATTTTGAAGACACATGTCATATAGAAGTTGCGTGGAACTAGCATTAAAACGCAAGCCTTCCACCCTCTTAACCATAGAACTCCGTTTTCTAAATTCTTCATATGCATCCATGACGTTCGTTAGGTTCCATGTACTTTCCGGAATGAGGTCATGCCGGATCATCCAGATCCCCAGGCTCGCTTCATAAGGCAGAGCAAATATGTCATTTCCGAACGTGCCAAATCTGAGCGCTCCTGAAAAAAGGTTATTCTTCACTTCATCAGACAATAAGTCCGTAAGACACATTAACATTCCCGTATCTTTCAAAATGCTGATCTGCTGCCTGTTTGCCAATATGAGATCTGGCCCTTCTCCACTGGCTATGCTTGTAGCCAGCTTATTCCATTCCATGTCCCCGGTTTCCTTCATCTGTTCCACTATAATTTTAACGCCGGGATGCGTTCTCGTGTAATCCGCAGCACATTTTGCCGTATATTCGTCCTGAAAGCTTTGAAGGAGAACCAGTTCTTTCATGTTTGGATGTTCCGCATCATTCAGTCTGTATACAAAATCATTTGTTTCCCACCTGATTCCGTACCAAATGATGACCTCTCCGTTGGCGTTTCTTGCCATGTCAGCACAGCCAAATGCGCTGAGTCCAGTGAATTGGTATAGACAATTTACCTCCCCGTCCAAGACGTTCCACGTCATGAGCCTGTCATCCCAAAGCATAAGCATGTATCCATACTGATCAAGTCGACAGATGGTGGCAGGAAGGTCACCCTGCCAAAGTTCGAGCAATTCACCATCCTTTGCGCAAAAGAAAACCTTTTTCGTCCTTTTCAGCAAGGCGCAAAAAACAGGAATGCCTTCTCCACTCTTTCCCGCGTACTGAATGGTTTCAGCACCAATGCCACTTAAGTCAATGTCTATCACATTTTCGCCATTTTCTCCGAACTGCCGAAGTGTTTCCTGACTTAAGAGATATACCGTTCCGTCATTTCCGCGATATGCCTGTGGTATGCTTAGCCGCCCCTCTCTGTCTTCTCCATTAATCCATGCAGATTCCTTAAAATCATATGCAGACTGAATAGTTCCTTCGCCAGATACTTCTATCATGAAAAAATGTTGAATTTCCCAGGTATCATTCCAGACAGTCAGAAAAATATAGTTTTTCCCGCTACATGCGTCAGCTGAAGTTACCCTTGCACGTCCATTCACGATTTTACTGCTTACTTCTTCTGCCAATTGCGAATCAAATACGTTTTCAAAATCTTGTTTAGAAAAAATTTGCTTTTTCTCTTGGTGTTCCATTGTCAACAGATCGTACTTATTCCAGCAATAACTATGTAACGTTTCTCTAGATGATTCATCCTTGCATCGTATCAAGCAATAAAGATTCTGTTCGTCTGAGATAACGAATTTGTCATCTATCTCAGCATCCTCATCTGATACTCCGGTTGTATTAGGTATGTATTCAACTACTTCCCATCCAGTTAATTCTTTAACGGACATGGAAGGTTGCAACCATTTTTCAGATAAAACATCCTTTATTTCTCTTTTTTCCGTGTCAGCCCGTAATGGTTCGAGAGGTTTTTCTGATTTGGGTGCACATCCTGATAAAAGAAAAATTAAGAATGTCAGTAAATAAAATAGATTCAAACCTGCTCGTTTATTCACTTTTGTTTTCACGCTCCACGATAAATCTAGAAACTTAACAAAACAGCAGTGGCTATTATCAATATTGGCACAAACCAAATTGAGTGCCTCCACATCTTGAATGTTCCTTCCTGCAGATTCTGGATTCGCTTCTCAAATATGCACCACATCCAGAACAAGTAATGGCATGGACGGAACTTACGTTTGCCACGTCACAATAGTAACTATAGCCATTGGGTTCAATTATATAATGCGTACTAGAGTACGCCGTATTCTGCGTCCCACATGTAACCGTCACTGCCGTAGCATAGCATCCAGATGTTTTATTGCACGCCATGCTGCTTATTGGACAACAAATAACAAGACAAAATGTCAATACTAAAGATGCTAAAATTTTTTTCATTCCTAACCTCCTTGTTTTTACGCTTAATTGCCTAGTTGGTTTCATAAATCATGTTCAGAATTCCAATGGAATCACCTCTTTTCTGCATTTATGTCTAATCTAATTACATGATTTGTAATGTCTGCAACCTTATAAGAACACCGTATACATTAACGGTGATATGTGCGGCATAAGTTTATCCGTATGTTCCGCCTTTGTAGTTTAAGATATTCGTGAAATGAATAACTATTTCCATTATCATCGATTATTCTGTCATTTCAACATTAAATGCATGAAACAACATGTTTACGCTATTTTTGGTCAATTTTATTCCACATTTTTCCTATTATGCAAGGATACTGTAAGCTTGCTGACAATATTAACCCAATGGATATGCAAACCACAAATGTGTACATGCTAAACCAGAGAAGAAGCAGTTCCGCTATAATAATGCTTGTTACAATAATAGTCGTTACTTTTTTAAAGCAGATCCGTTCTTCTCGGCTTAACAGGCGGTTCTCATTTTCAATCGGGCTAAAATGCAATAGACTCATTGCCGACAATGCGGTTAAAAACAATAGCAGAATATTACATTTAACCCAGGACGAAAGAAATATACACAGTATCAGCAACATACTTGAGTAGATAAGGCAAATGCCAGCTTTTTTTGCATGATAGCCACCACTGAATTTTCGTATCAAGAAAAAAGGCAAAATAATCAAAATGCTTTGCAAGACTGCTCCAAGCAAAATGCCAACTAATGTTGCCAAAAATAGAGGAGAAATTGTTATAAGTATGCTATAAATTGCATACTCGTATAATTCCCTGTCCTCTTCTGAAATGGCGTTACAGCTTATTAACCAGTTTGTTACCAAGACTGTATACTTTTTTATCATTTCTTTCTCCTAAATTTTGCTAATTCCTTAGGCGCTTTTGGTTGGAAAACTATACAGCAAGATGCCGAGTTTGCATCCGCTCGTAAAAAGAAATTCAACGAAGCAACCGTTTTCTTAGCAAAATTCTGCGACAAACTACCTTTCACGGCAACCCCCTCCTTTCATCTAAAATCGTCATTATATGACATGCCCTAATGATATAACATTTTTTTGCGATAATCGATACCTTTGGAACCAAGCGCGTTTTTTATGACTTTTTTGGATAAAATAAGGAAAATCCGCTATTTTTTACAAGTAATACAAAAATAAAACGCAATGGCTTGATAATTCAATGTATTACAGATTATTTCTGTACTGCTTTGTTCATTCTTTTATTCTCTGTTGATAAGATTGACTAAGGAGGTGGGATAGACTTATGGAAATTCATTATCAAAGCATGGGAATACGGATAAAGACGCGACGTAAGGAATTAAAAATCAAACAAGCTGATTTAGCTGAATCATTGGGAACATCCAACAATCACATATCTTCTATTGAAGGCGGTAAGCAGAAACCGAGTCTAGACATTTTGGTTGGCATTTGTAGTTGTCTTAATGTTTCTCCCGATTATTTGTTGCTTGGTGCGATACATGCACAAAATGTACCTAAGGATATTTATGACAAATTACAATTATGCAGTCCTGAAGACATTGTGCTCGCTAAAGAATTTATTGAGTTATTGGTAAAAAGGAATTCCACCTCGCAGAAGAAAAATGATTACATTTTCACAAACAAAAATATATTGGCGTAACTTATTAAAATATTTGATATAATTATGAAGATAACGGTTTCGATGAACTGTGAACGATCCTATGATAATAGCTCAAAAAAGTGGCTCTTTCATATTAGCCAATAATATCGAGATTTTAAGCCGCATAGTCAAACTACGCTCAAACAGTTTGACCTGATCAAGCTTGTAGCATGTGGAAAGAAAGAGAAAATTCAGACTATTTCTATCAGGCTAATGATTTCATCAGGTTCTATGCCATGACAGTTTGAAGGTGACCTGTTCAGTGTTCATCTTAGGAACGGGACTGATTATTGCTTCAAGGACAATGACGCAAAACCAAAAAAGCATGAAAAAAGTGTTTTCGTGCTTTTTTTGATGCACCCCTTTACGCTCAAATTCTCCATGTGGTACAATAATCATAAACTATGCTTGCAGTCCCGAATGTAATGAGGGATTAGCTGAAGGTCATGCAGTATTAAAGTGATATTTTCCATAAATGAGCAATGCAATTAATTAGCCATGGACATTACAGTAAATGAAGCTTGTCTTTGGCAAGGAGCACGTGAAAATGTATATTTCAATTTGTGACGATGATTCGTTGATTATCGAGAAAATTTGCGCCTACCTTAACAATTTTTTCGAGCAAAACCATTTAAGCCTTCCGGAGATTTCATGTTTTTCCAGCGGAGAAGAACTACTGGCAAGAACTGATAATATAGACATTTTATTCCTCGATGTCGAAATGCCTGGGATAAATGGTATCTATGTCGGTAAGGAATTAAAGCGAAAGAATGGCAACATCATTATTTTCATTGTAACATCCTACTCTCAATACCTTGATGAAGCCATGCGTTTCCATGTGTTTCGGTATTTGTCGAAACCCATAGATAAGCAACGCTTTTTTCGTAATATGAAGGATGCGATAAATCTATACCATTCTTTGACATATATGATTCCCGTAGAAACCAAGGAAGGAGTTCACGCGCTATCGGCCTCTACCATAATCGCCGTGGAGGCGGAGGGGCGAAAGGTAACGATTCACACAACGACAAACAAATTTCAATCGATTCACAACATGCAGTATTGGGTGGATCTATTACCGCGTAACCGATTTTTCCAAACACACCGTAGTTTTATTATCAATTTTGAGTATGTTACAGATTTTGATCGTACGCTGATTCACCTAGCAAACAATCAGATCAACGCATATTTAACAAGAAGAAAGTATAGCGAATTTAAGGCGGCATATCTTCTCTATCTTGAAAGTACGAGGTGATTATCTTGGAGATCATTATTTTTTATTTTTTCAGTTTTATGATTGAGGCGGACATCCTTATACAGTATTCGACATGTCTATTTGTCAGGAGAAAAAAGCTGGGCAACACTTTATTTATGCTGGGAATCATGTATGTCTCCATGTTTTTTGTTTCGTTGTTTAACGTGAAATGGCTGAACTTGGGACTGTATCTGCTACTCAATTTTATTTTCCTTGTCACGCAATATCAGGTTAAGTTTTATGTGGCAGCATTTCATTCAGTTCTTATAGCAGCCGTTATGAGTATGTGTGAGCTATTCTCGTACAATTTGATGGAACGGTTTAGTCCGAACTTTTTTGCGAACGTGGAGCAATACAACAATACCATTATTTTTATTCTCTTCAGCAAGCTTTTATTTTTTATCATTATTTTTGTCATAGCACACATATTAAAGCATCAGAAAAAAACGATGCAACAATTCGATAAATCCATATTTTTTCTGTTTTTGATTCCCGTCACGACAGTTCTCATCATGCTTACGTTTGTAAGCATCAACGACCAATATGCTCTAGCACCCACCTTGAACTGGATGGTGTCTCTGTCCGCCATTCTTCTTCTGATATCTAATTTGTTTGTATTTGGTCTAAATCATTACAACCAAAGGAAAAGTCATGAGTACACTGAAATGCAGCTGTTGCTCCAAAGGGAATCTAATTTGACGGAATACTATAAAATGGTTCTGTCCCACAGTGAGAACCAGAGTATTCTGATTCATGACATCAAAAAGCATTTGCAATCCATTGAACTATTGAATGAACAGGACAATCGTGAAAAAATAACCGCTTATATACAACAGCTTCTGCTTTCTTCCGACCTAAAAGAAATATCTCGTATATGTGATAACGAGCTGTTAAATGCAATTCTGTCTCGATATAAAAAGCAATGTGATGATAAAAGTATTTCATTTGTTGCAGACATACGGATTGGAACGTGTAATTTCCTTTCTGAGCAGGAACTTACTTCCCTGTATTGTAACTTACTGGAAAATGCCATTGAGGCCACAGAAAGCGTATCAAATCCGTACATAGAAATAAGCGTAACTGAGAAGGAGAATACTTCCTTCGTGGTACTTTCCCTGATTAATTCCTGCATGGTTAATCCAATTCTCGGAGGTGATCAAAATGAGTTGACTTCCCATAAGGCGGATAAACAAAAACACGGATTTGGATTGAAAAGCATTCGAAAAATCGTTAAGAAATACAACGGGGACATGCAAATGTATTATAATAAGGATTCCTTAACATTCCACACGATAATTACTCTAAAAAAAGTAAATGCCTTAAGAGGCATGGCATAAAATAGATTCAAATTTGTGTTTCTGTCTAAACGATTATCCTGATGGATGTCAAATGCCGTGAATTTGCGGGTGGTAACAGGGATTAAAACAGACGAAAATCAGATACATAACATTTGGAGGAAGGGTTATGAGCATTCAGGACGATGAAAAGAGATTCCCATTGTATCACAGGGTAAAGAAGGATCATGACATTAATGTTTACGTCGAGGAACAGAATAAGTCCATGTATGCGCTTGGCTATACGGAGCACAGCTTTGCGCACATAGGGATGGTGGTGGACCGGACGGGGTATATTCTAGATAAGCTGGGGAGGGATGACCATACTATCGATCTTGCACTTACCGCTGCTTACATGCATGACCTCGGGAACGTGATCAACCGCGTGGATCACAGTCAGTCGGGGGCATTGATGACCTTTTATCTTTTGGATAAAATGGGAGTTCCTGCGGAGGATATTGCCCCCGTCATCCGCGCCATCGGAAATCATGACGAGGGAAGCGGCGTGCCGGTCAGCGATATTGCGGCGGCGCTTATTCTGGCGGATAAGTCGGACGTCAGAAGAAGCCGCGTGCAGGATTTTGACGAGAAGAATTACGACATTCATGACCGGGTAAATTATTCCGTTACGTCATCCATGCTGAAGATCAATCAGGAACGTACGGCCATCAAGCTGAAGCTGGAAATAGACACAAGATATGGGGAGATCGGTGAGTACTTTGAGATATTCATGGAGCGTATGCTGCTATGCCGCAGGGCGGCCAGGTTCCTTGATATGGAATTTCATCTGATCATCAACGAGCAGACGTTAATGTGATCTGAAGTTTCCGTTTTTTGGATCTGCTTTCGCATTTTGAAGGGGAGGTTGACAAAAACAGTCTTCTAAACTATAATCTCTTTGTTTTTGGGAGAATATTGTATAGTTGAAAGGAAACGAATCATGAAGAAAAAAATGCTACTTGCATTGATCGCCACGGTAGTTGCCCTGGGCGGGTGCGGCGGATCCGGTGAGGAGAGTCTGCCTACAATCGGTGGCACGGAAATTGCGTCAACCGGCGAGAGCGGGACGGACGCTGCAACGGGAGAGAATGAGACGAATGCCGCAACGGATGAAAATGAGACGGATGCCGTAACCGGCGAGAGCGGAACGGATGCCGCGCAGGAAAATGCGGAGGATTCTTACGAGGAGCAGATCAAGGAAGAAATCGCAGGGATCGTAAAGAGTGCAGATTCCCTTTCCAAGGAGCTTGTCAGCGTTAACGAGTTGTATGCAAAGTATGATGACGAGAGGGCACAGGCGCAGGATCAGATGACCATGAACGAGGTAAGCCGGTATGGTATGCTGGTCTGGAAGGCGGAGGTTGCAAGTCTTCTGGAGAGGATCAAGGAAGATGGCGCGGAATTCTATGGAGAGATTCTCATGGAATATGAAAAGTGGGAAAGCCGCGTGCCTTTTATGACGGAGAAAATGAGCGAGGACTACAAAGACGGTTCCATTTACCCCACCATATATGCCTACAATGAAGCCATGCGTTACAAGAAGGAGGCATACGATCTTGCGTGTACCCTCGCGGACATAAGGAGGGAAGTTGATTTTGTATTTCCGGATTCCACCCGCTGTGGTTTCTACGGTGATTACGAGGGGAGCAGCTATCTGACCATCACCGAGGGCATGGAAAACGGTACTTATGACATTGTGATCCACATTGATGATACAAAGGAACTCCGCGGTTTTGGAGAGGTGGAGGATGCTCCTGACAACGACACGTACCTGCTCTTCACCAGTGACGACGGCACCGTAAAGGGGTTTGTCAGTCATTCCAATCTGGAAGCGAGCCTCTACGTAACGGAGACGGATAATTCCGTTGTAGGGCCGGAGGGTGCCTATACCTTCTCCTTTAAGTATTGATCCGGAAACGGTATTGAAAAAAGCAAGGCCGCAGAAGCAGAGAAGATGAATACTCTATGAGGATGATGAATCAATGAAGGAAATAACCTATGACGGCCTTAAGGCGTTGCCTAAGGATTCCTACGAAATGATCGATATCAGGGATGAAGGACTGGTGGCTTACGGGATGATTCCCGGAGCCACCAATATTTACGTGGAAGATTTGGAAAACAGTAAGGAGCTGTCAGCAATTCCAAGGGAGAAAAAGCTGATCTTTTATTGCGAGATCGGGCGTATGTCCCGGGAGATCGATGATACGCTTGAGTATCTGGAAGGACGGGACTGCTACAGCCTTGCGGAGGGCTACGTAGGCTATGTCAGGGCCGGCATGAGAGACAAAGCGGACCTGGATGAAAAGAGGGCAAGGGCGGAGGAGAGCATCCGGAAGAAGTTTCATAAGCAGCTCTTTTCCCCCTTCGCAAAGGCCTGTAAGATCTACCGGCTCATCGAGGAGGGAGACCATATCGCGGTCTGTATTTCGGGCGGTAAGGATTCCATGCTCATGGCAAAGCTCTTTCAGGAAATACGGCGTCACAGGCAGGTTTCATTTGAGCTGACGTTCCTTGTCATGGACCCCGGTTACAACAAAGAAAACAGGGCGCTCATTGAAAGCAATGCTGCGGCGCTTGGAATCCCGGTAACGATTTTCGAGAGCACGATCTTTGATGCTGTGGATACCATTGAGAAGAGTCCCTGCTATCTTTGCGCCAGAATGAGGCGGGGATATCTTTACAGTAAGGCGAAGGAACTGGGCTGTAATAAGATCGCCCTTGGTCATCATTATGATGACGTGATAGAGACCATCCTTATGGGCATGCTTCACGGCGCGCAGATCCAGACGATGATGCCAAAGCTTCACAGCACGAATTTTGAAGGGATGCAGCTTATCCGTCCTCTTTATCTGGTAAGGGAGAGCGATATCTGTGCGTGGAGAGACTATAATGACCTCCATTTTCTGCAGTGTGCGTGCCATTTTACGGACACCTGCACCACTTGCCATGAGGATGGAACCACTTCGTCGAAACGGCTTGAAACAAAGAAATTGATCGCTGAACTGAAAAAGAGTAATCCTTTTGTGGAGTCAAACATTTTCAGAAGCATGGAAAACGTAAATCTGGACACGGTGATCGAATATAAGAAAAAAGGCGTGCGGCATCATTTTTTGGATGAGTATTGATCAGATAACGTTGATTATCTGTTCCTTGGGAATTCTTATTATGCTTTTAACATTGATCCGGAGGTAAAGAAGTTTGTGGCTTCCCTTGACAAGAATAAGGTCGGGAAGATCGTGAACTTCGGTTCTGCGGCGCTTCTGAATTCGACGTACAAGAAGGTGAAGGAAGAGGCTGACAAGGTTGGCATTGCCATGGATGAGAAGGAGTTCCACTGCAAGGGGGAGTTCAAGGGCATCCATAAGGGCCGGCCCAATGAGGAAGACGTGGCAGCAGCGGTTCAGTTTGCAAAGCAGTATAAGTGAGGGAAATATGGATAGCTTAAGAGAGATCGTAATGGGAAGAAAAAGCGTGCGCTCCTTTGACGGGAATCCGGTGAGTGATCAGCACAGGCAAGCCA
The DNA here is from genome assembly GCA_900320485.1 of uncultured Lachnospiraceae bacterium. Taxonomy (GTDB): domain Bacteria; phylum Bacillota; class Clostridia; order Lachnospirales; family Lachnospiraceae; genus Acetatifactor. The sequence goes on from ONSO01000030.1 coordinate 15,009, forward strand.
TTGAAAAATTCGCGCATTCCGGGGGAGAAGCTGTTCTTCCGTGAGAAGTGGGGACAGCCGCTTACTCAGGCGGGCGAGATGGCGGAGGTATTGGAGCTGGTAAGATGGGCTCCTTCCGCCGTCAACAAGCAGCCCTGGAGGATCCTTCTAAAGGATGGAGTATATCATTTCTACGAAAAGAAGGACAAAGGATACATAGGCGAAGCCACCGGTGATCTTCAAAAGATCGACGTTGGGATCGCGCTGTGCCATTTCCTCATGGGACTGGAGGAAATGGGCAAGCAGGCAGAAGTAACGGTGAACGATCCGGGAATGGAAATCCCCGGTGACGCTGAGTATATTGCCAGCGTGGCGGTCAGATAATTCAATCAGAGCAAAAGATTGCTTAATCATCAACCAAAGTCCCATTTACGTAGACCTGATGGCAAAGCTCCCATAGCCCGTCGTCATTTTCAAGTTCATAGAAGACCGCATTATGATCCCCCCGGATTTCCAGTCTCCAATCATTCAGGGGGATCATTTTTTTGCCATCCTTTGTGACGAAGATCAGTTCATAGCCTGCGTCGCAGGCAGCTGCGTCGCTTGCGGTATTAAGCCGGATTTCCAGCTCTTGTACTTTGGAAACAATCTGCTTTATCAGTTCCGGATCCTCCGTGCGATGCACGTGATATCCATCCTCCCAGCAAAGCCCCAGTTCGAAAGCGATCACGTCTTCCTCCAGCACTGTCTTTTTTACGTCCGCATCCACGTAGTCAAGGAGGGAAGCGGTCGATTTTCTGGTTCCGTAGTCCAAGGTTCCGGGCGCGGGCGATGAATTTTCTATCCACGTAGGGCTTAGATAACTGGCGGTCTTTGCCAGAAATGCGAATCCCATAATTTCCATTGCCAGTAGCATGCGTAATATCATTATCATCTCTTTCACCTCGTCTTTGTTTTCAGCACTAAATTTACGCCTTCAAGAATACAGACGATCTTTCCCACAAAATGTTCTTTTGATTTTTGGGAAATATAAAAAAACACTTGTTACTTGTTGCTTGTTTTTTGATTTTAAATCGATTGTCAGGTAAAATACGATATAGAGGATATAGAGTTCTTGGAGGAGGTGAGCTTTTGGAGGATTCGGAAATTGTTGATCTGTATCTGGCGCGCAAGGAAGACGCCATTGTCATGACAAAGGAGAAATATGGCAGGGGCCTTCGGAAGATCATCTTTTCCGTGCTTGATGATGAGTCGGGCAAAGAGTGTGAAAATGACGTTTATCTGCGTGCATGGAATCTGATCCCGCCCAATGAGCCCAGGGAGCATTTGTTTTCATTTCTTGGCAAGCTGGCAAGAAATCTTGCCATTGACGAATGGCGAAGGACAAATGCCCAAAAGAGAAAAGCAACGCTGACCGAGCTGTCGGAAGAATTACAGGAATGCACGACTGACGGGAAAAGCGTGGAGGGAGAGATCCTGGCAGGGGAGCTTAAGCAGGTGATCAATTCCTTTTTGGAAAGAAAGAAGCCGGAGGAACGCAAGATATTTCTCCGCAGGTACTGGTATTTCGACACGGTTCCGGAGATCAGCAAAAGATATGGTTACACGCAGGGAAAAGTAAAGTCGGTATTGCACCGGATGCGGGGAGAGTTAAGGAAAGTTCTGGAAAAGGAGGGGTACTTAGATGACGACAGGTGATCTTTTGTGCGCCATTGGAGAAGCGGATGAGCGCTTTGTGGAGGAGGCCGGAGAGGCGGAAACACAGACGCGTAAGGAGTTTGGCGGGATTCTTGCGAGTGAGGAAATAGGCGGAAAGCGCAGAGGGATCTTTGCATCCGGAGAAATAGGCGGAAAGCGTAACGTGATCGTAAAGTGGGCCGGAGTTGCGGCGATGTTCTTTGTGGCAATAGGCATCGCGTGGATTGGTACTGCAGGCGGGAAGGTTTTTCAAAAAAATGGCAGTCATCAGGAGGCACGGGATTATCCGAGGCAGGAGGGCATCAGAGAGGAAAGCGCAGCAGAAATGGCCATCCAATCCTCAGCGGAGATTGGCGTGGAGGAATCTGCAGAGGTTGCCGTGGAAGGCGTGGAGGAATCCGTAAAGGTTGTCGTGGAAGGCGTGGAGGAATCCGTGAAGGTTGCAGTGGAAGGCGTGGAGGAATCCGTGCAGGCTGGCGTGGAATCCGCGGAGAGCGTAACGAAAGAGAGTAATGGTGGATTCAGATCTACGGAGGAAGAAGGGCAGCAGGATCAGCGCGTGCAGACAGTTATGATCTCTTCTTTTCCGGGGAGTAGTGACGTTGAGGATTTAGCATCTGCCACAAAAGAGGCCGCGAAAATAAGTGATGACAAGTCGGTGGAAAACGGCGGCGTATTTTTGTCTCCCTCCCTAAGCGGAGCCCTAGAGTATTATGGCGACAAAGAGGAGTACAGGTATCGCGTTTTTGTGGAGCTGTTTCAGGACGGGCAGCAGATCGCAAATGACGGGGACGTGGCAATGAAGGAAGTCCAAAGGCTTGCAGGTCTGGGATACGTGGTCGCCATGGAAACCTGCTCGGATGGAGAAGTGACGCAAACCTATTTTACGCTGCATGCCACGGCCGGGCAGGTGACGGACTTTGTCCCGGATGCTTCCATTGGCTATGCGCTCTGGCTCTATGATGAGCGCGTGGAAGGAACGTCAGGCACGGATGGAACCGTAGGCGTATGGTATGGAAATTCTAATGCCGGGATGGAGGGCGGCATGGCAGGCCATTGAAAAGCCAAAGTGCAGGATGCTGCGAAGGTAAATTTAAAGGGCGGTGTGAAGGGCAGTTTGAAGGACCATTTGAAGGGCGGTGTGAAGGATCATTTTAGGGACTGTTTTTGAAGAGTCGTATGAAGGGCTTGCCGGAAAAGGAGATATCATGAATAAAATAATATATTTGACCTTATGTTTGGTTTTGGTCCTGTGCCTGGCGGGGTGCGGATCGCCAAGTGCGGGCGCGCCGGATCAGGATGAGCTTTTGAAGACAAGGGCTACCGTTACGGAAGTCCGTGGGAACACTTTGCTGATAAGGACGGAGCAGGGAGTGGATATGACGGTGCCGGCAAAGTATCTTGAGGGAGACGTCGGACCGAAGGCAGGGATGATCCTTGAGATCACGTCTAATAACGAGATTTTGGAAATATATCCTTCTCAGTTTGGCAGGATAGAAAAAGTGGAAATCGTTGGATATGAAGCTTTGGATGACGGAGCTGCAACTAAGGATGACGATGCATCGCGGCTTGTCGCAGACAGTACGATCCCAAGCGAGGGAACCCTGGGCGGTTTCCGGTACAAGCTTGGAGAGAGGGAATATGATAATTCGGATTATAAGGAGAGAGGATATTATTGTTGCGAGAATGATGCCAGGGCGCCGTTGGTCATTGTACTTTGCAGCGGGGAACATTCCACGGGCGGTTATGGGATCCGTGTTGCGGACTTAGAGGCAGATGAAGAGGGGAACCTTTGCGTAATCGTCGAAGAGAAGGCGCCAAAGCAGGAAGACGTGGTGACGGAAGCGTTTACTTACCCTATGGCTACCTTGCTGATTTATGAAGAAACCGGGATGCCAAGCAGCGTGACGGTAAAAACGACGGGTGGAACGGAGTTTCCTTTTTTGGGAAACCTGCCGCCGAAGTCCGATACGGGCGAAGACTTTGGTGCTGGTCAGGGGAGGCAAGGATGGGAAAAGGTGGTGATCGCACCAGTGGAAGGGGCATACTGCAATATTTCCCTGCAGCTTCCGGAGGACTGGGGCTATAGCTGTTCTCAGACGGAGGACGTGCCGGTGAGCGGCATTAGTCTGGGCATTTATCCAAAGGCAGAGGGAGACGCATCCGGATGCATTGTCATCGAGTATGCAGAGGGATTTGGGGTTTGTGGTACTGGTCTGGAATCAGTCCCGACAACCTTTAACGGGCATGCGGCATCGAAGGGTACCTACGATGGACATCCCTATTGGGATTTCATTGCGCTGTCGGAGGAATACCGGGACTGCGCCATATTGAATCTTGCAGGGGAAACCTGGTTCGACCAGTATGAAAAGGAATTGAATGAAATCCTTGCAACGGTGGAATTTACGTTAAGCGACAACATAAATGATTAGAGGCTTGGTATGGGCTACAATCTGGAGGCATGAAATGATGGGGCGGGGCGGCCCGGCTTCGAAAATTGCACTTTGTGGAGATGCCTGTGGGTGCATAAATCGGTATTTGCCTGGAAAGTGCCTGCAAGGAATTCAAAAATGGGAAGCATGCAGTCGGAAGAGCAGGGAAATGCCTGCAAGGAATTCAAAAACGGAAACCGTGCAGTCGGAAGAGCAGGGAAATGCCTGCAAGGAAATCAAAAACGGAAACCGTGCAGTCAGAAGAGCTGGGAAATGCCTGCAAGGAATTCAAAAACGGAAACCGTGCAGTCGGAAGAGCAGGGAAATGCCTGCAAGGAATTCAAAAACGGAAACCGTGCAGTCGGAAGAGCTGGGAAATGCCTGCA
>ONSO01000071.1 GCA_900320485.1 uncultured Lachnospiraceae bacterium
ATCTCTTCTGCTTACATTTCTGAATTCTCATTCAGCAGGACTTCTTTCTTGTTCTGAAACATCTATATGCACTTGTTTCGCAATCACCTAAGTTAATCCCTCTCTAATTAATTTTGATTTTCCTCAATATATAACATTATGCGATTTTTTAAATGATCCGTTACTTGTTCCTGTGTAATGTTTCCTTTAAAATACTCCGTTAATTCTTCCCACATAAGTTCTTCTAAGGCTCTCGGCAATTCTTCTTGCGGACTAGCCGCCTCTGTGATTTCCTTTAGAAATTTAGCTTTTTTTAAAAGCTCTTTTTCAAACAACTTATAATCTGCGTCCGATCCATCGGTGATGCTTTCCAATTCTCCGTGAATAACGCTTTCGATCTGTTCATCCATTATGTCCTTTCTTATACTTATTCCGTAGTTGACATTCCTTTGCGAGAACATCATTTGTCCATCGTACGACAGCCATTCCTTCAAAAAGACATATGCAGCTTTTTTCTCTTCCTTTGTTGCATTTTTTCTTACCGATACCGGATTTTCCGTGCAGATATAATGCGTTCCTCCTTGTTCGGAAGGATAACCTATGTAACGAACATTATTACCATATACCCTATCGATTGACAGAATATCATTTAGGCCCCTAATACCAGCCTCCACGCATAATGCCTGCCCATTTTGAACAAGGACCGCTCCAGATTCCGATTCCTTGTCTTGACAATACTTTTCTGCCAGGCGAAAAACTCTTTTCAAGTTTTCTTCGTTAAGCTGTTTTTTATCATCTAACAGATAATTGTCATTTATCCCGTGAATCAAATATTCAAAAATCAGCGTATTGCCACTGTAATTTAATGGAACAGGCGGGAAAATAACCTTAATGGAAGATAATTTTTCAATCTCACTTAAAAATTCTTCCTGCGTCCATCCGTCACGAATTTCCGAATTTGTCGTTATCACGGTTTTAACAAAGTAATCTCCAACCAATCCCAGTGTTTTTCCGTTTATCTTACAGCATTCCAATGCCTTTTTATTTAATTCTCCGCTTAGTTCCGTTGCTTCCAGCATCCCGTCCAATGGTTCCCACAATCGTTCCTGCTCCTCAAATCCAATCAAAGCTGTATCGATTAGAACAGGTCCCTTTCCCGCAATGATTTCTGACAGAAGCTTCTCCTGCTCATAACCCGATTTCAGCTCAATATGAAAAGACGGATGTGATTTATTAAATTCATTTACAATGGGCTGAAAGATAAACGAACGATTAGTCACAAAACTGATTTCCGTGATTTCAACTTTTTCCTTCGTAGGAGCCAAAATCATGTAATGATTTCCATCTTCACTGACATAATATACGCAGATTTCATCATTATCCAAAAGCTTGATTGCCCCACCCCAACATGTGATCCCGTGATTAGACCATAAATAAATAGTTTCTATGTTTTCCCAGGACGAACTGCATTTGAAAATGCCTTGTCGATTAAGGTAAATAATTGATTGCTCATTGCTTAACTGATAATAGATAACTTCTCCAGTTACCTTACTATTCTGTGTCGTAAGAACAGTTTCCCTTTCCGAGACAACATCCTTTTTAAACAATTCCGTTCCGCAAATGTTTCCCTGCTCATCCACATAACACCTTTGTATGGCAAGAGTTCCGTCACTCATCGGGCGAAAGCGAAATTCCGGTAGGCCCTTTCCGTTAGCTCTTGGCGTATTCAAATAGCATTGACCGATTAGCTTGCCATCTGCTTGAAAGACATAATATCTGCCAAAATCCTCATCCTCAAAGGATGTTAGCACATGTATGTTTCCATCCTTGTCCTGATACAGGCCGTCAGGTGCCTCCCATCTTTCCCTACTAAAGCAATCAGCATAGAAATCTTTTACCACATGTAAATCTTCATCCACTTCAAACAAGTGATATATTTTGTTGTCGTTCGTCCCTTCAAAATTCAAGCATATATAATGATCATTACCATAGACTTCACCCATCAGCCATGCCTGGTTGATATTGTCCGGCGTAAACGGGAACATTATCCTAACATTACTAACCTCCTGCCGATCCGTAGCAATGACAAGTTCATCCCAACTCTTTTGCGGGTCATTCGTCCCCAAATGTTTTTGAAAATATGACAACCGCCCATTTCCAAGGACAGCGCAACATCCACCCAGAAAATAATCGTCTGATTTATCATCTGTAACTTTCAGTAACTGATTAAACCTTGCGGAATAAGCATCCAGCGAATTGTCCTGCCACTCCAAATCATTCGGATCAAAAATCTCCTCATAAATTTCATCATCAGAGGAGGCTATAACTTCCCCCTCCAATGATGACTTGCGCGGCATACAGCTGGGTAAACACATCACAAATACCATTATGATGACAAGAGCCAAAACATTTCTACCCAATCTCATACGCATACCTCACTAATTGTGTCATTATATAAAAGCTCTTGCTTTTGCATTAGTACAAACAATCTGAGGGCAGCGGAATGTAAACGGTACCTAGTTTACAATCGCTTGGGTCGGAAGTCCAAGGATGCTGCTTGCGTGACTTATGATCATGCGTCGGTTCATCTGGCTTATATGTACCGCACGAACATCCTACTCGATAATAGGTATGAACAAGATATGAATTGCAGGTTTTTAAGACTGGTTCTCCACCAGCATTGTAACCATAAACAAATTGATGGGGGTCGGAAACTGTATATCCTGCATTTTGATCAAAATGTTGATTAAACACATGCGTATGACCTCTGTCATTAGAGTCTGCTTCTGCTGCTTTAGCAGTTAGCCCCGTCCCAAGGAACGAAATGGATACTGAGAGACATAAGAAAATCCTGCATATATGTTTCCAAATTAGGTTTTGTTTCTTAGATTTCATAACTGGTCTCCTTTCGAAAATTGATTTTGCTATAACACGAACTGTAAAGCACATAATAATACTTGTAGAATCATCACCTTCTAACAAATAAATCAGGTCTTTTGCTGTGCGCTCGCAGGGACATATTTCCAGGTTCCAGCATAGTTAAACTTTGCCCATCCACTGCTTATGGATTTTACCATCACGTAATCTCCTTGATAAAGCGTTCCATCTACGGAATAGCTGTATCCGGGGCCACTCCGAAAACTAACGGACGAAACGATTACGATATACTCCTTCTCAATATTATATTTTTCACAATTCTATTTGTCAACGTATATTTTGTATGCCGTTATATTGACATATAGTATGTTTTGTTGTATTCTAAAATTAATAGCATACAAACACGGTAGGGCAAATGCAATGGCAATCAATAATTATTTTTTTAGCGGAATAACTGACATGCTGGTTTTGTACTTTTTGAAGCAAAAGGATTGTTATGGCTATGAAATGACTAAGGCCGTCTCGGAGCTTTCAGAAGGTCTTCTTTCGATTTCCATAAATACCATTTACACGGCAATCTATAAATTGGAAAACGACGGCATGATCAGCGAATACTCAAAGCGGGTGGGAAAGAGAAGAATGCGGGTATACTATCACTTGGAATCCAAGGGAGAAGAACGTTTAGAAAAACTGCTTTCTTCCTACCAGGCGACGGTAGACGGCGTCGTAAAAATCATGGAGAAACCTATGCGTGAGGAGGTACAAGATGAAATCATCACGAACGCATCTCTTGATCAGGCAGTATTTGAATGAGGTAAAATGCCTTCTTCCCGTCTTGCGAAGGGAAGAAATAGACTATTTTCAAAAAATGGAAGCAAACATGTATGATCTTTTGGAGAACGGAGATTTTGAGCCTCCTGCTTCCATGGAAGACTGCCACAAAATCTTTGGTGAGCCAAAAGAACTGGTTCATCAATATTACTCTTGCGTAGACATGGCTTCCTATGCAGCTTCCGTAAATTTCCGAAAGATGATTAGAAATATTATTTTAAGCGTTTGCGGTGTCATTATGGGGATTGTCTTTATTACGTGTGTCATCATTTGGCAAGACCACCAACATTTTTTGAAAAATGAGTTAGCCATTAAAACAGCTGAGATTATCGAGGAGGTTAGACAATGAAAAAAATTATATTTAATATTATGTTGTTATTCATGATTATTATTTCTTTCAAAACGGCAGTTCATGCTTCAAATGATGATACTCAATATAATAGAAAAATAATCATAGACGGCAATGTTTTTTATGTGGAAACGGTTATTACGGAATCAGCTTTGGATAGCCCAAACTCCGTAAATGGCACCGTTCAGACAAAAACTGCTACCAAAACAGAGTATTATCGTGACGCAGACATGAATCCCATTTGTTCCATATCCGTTACCGGGACCTTTATTTATGACGGTACAATGTCCCAATGTAACTCATGTTCTCATCAAGCCTTAACCTACTTAAGTAATTGGAGCGTTAAAAATTCTTCGAGTAATTATTTTGGAACTTCAGCAATAGCAAACGCAACTTTTACTGAAACCATGCTATTTGGAATTTCTCATGACTACAATATGTCAGTAACCATATCCTGTTCTTCTTCCGGAGTGATTTCATAATAACGTACAAAATAATAAAGCAAATCACCTGAGGGCCTGGCATCATAGCCAGGCCCTCAAGTTGTGCCACTGGGGACGGTTCTCTTTGGCACAAATAAATATACTTGAAATTAAATCGTTTTACGAATATACTGATAACAGCAGAAAATAAGACGTAAAGGGAAGAACGCCATGAGATCAAAACATATTCAAAGGCTGTGTATCCTGCTTACCGCAAGCCTGTTTGCCGCAGGCTGCGCATCGCAAGCGCCGCAGGAAACATCTCAGCAAAATTCATCTGAAACAGAACAAAAGGAGGAAAAAAACATGTCAAATCCCATTGATGAGGCCATTGCCTTAGAAACGTCCAAGGTGGACGATGCGCCCGTGGTGGCAAAGACGGAGGAGGAGCGGATCCCCACCGCGGAAATCGGTGACAAGATCCCCACAAAGTATATCAACCTTCGCGTAACCGACTGCGGCAAGATTGAAAAGATCACTTATACGTCCCACGATTATTTCGGAAATCCGAAGGATGAGGTGGAAAAAGCGGCGAACGTTTATCTCCCCGCAGGCTATGATCCCTCCAAACAGTACAATGTGCTCTATCTCATGCACGGCATTGGCGGTGATGAGAATGAGTGGGGCATGACCGGAAGCTCCTCCCGCGTGAAGTGCATTATGGACAACTTAAGCTACTATGGGGATATCGAATCCTTTATCGTTGTCACGCCCAATGGCCGTTCAGCCACAAATCACGCGGCCAACGGCTCTGATTACATGTCCTTCTACTGCTTTGGGCAGGAGCTTCGAAATGACCTGATGCCCTATGTCGAGACCCATTACTCCACCTATGCCAGCAAGGCCCTGGCCGAAGCCGGCGACGCAGACGCCATAAATAAGGCCCTGCAGAATTCCCGTGATCATCGCGCCATGGCAGGACTTTCCATGGGCGGCATGCAGACCATCAACATTGGCATCGGCGAGTGCGTAGACCTCATCAGCTATTTTGGTGCCTTCTCCGCGGCTCCCACCAGCAATCCTGCTGCCAAGACCGCCGAAATTTTAAAGGACAATACGCTTCCGATCCAATATTTTTACAACATTTGCGGCACCGAGGATGGCGTGGCATACGGCGCAGCTTCCGCAGCCGCCAAGAACCTTCCCGCAGTCTGCGACCAGTTTAGGTCCGGCGAAAACTTTACGTGGCAGGAACTCCCCGGCAACCACGATTTCAATATCTGGTACCTGGGCTTCTACAACTTCGCCCAGCTCGCCTTCAAATAAACCCTTATAGATCTTTGTGATGAAACTCTTTCTTTCCGGAGGCATAGTCCCCCACGATCTGGCCCTCGCCGACCAGGCGGTACTTGTAGGTGACAAGGCCTTCCAGACCAACGGGTCCTCTTGCGTGAAGCTTACTTGTACTTATGCCAACCTCCGCTCCAAAGCCATAGCGGAATCCATCCGCGAAGCGGGTGGAACAGTTGCGATATACCCCCGCGGAATCCACCATCTGCAGGAAATACTCCGCTGCCCCGTCATCCTCCGTGATAATGCAGTCCGTGTGGTGAGAGCCAAACTTATTGATATGCTCCGCCGCCTCCGCCACGTCATCCACAAGCTTTAAGGAAATGACAAGATCCGTATACTCCGTGCCGAAATCTTCCTCCCCCATGACCTCGATTTCCACGCTGCCCCGGCCGTTCGCCTCTGCGCCGCAGCAATCATCCGCCGTCCCCGGCTTACTCCCGTTCGTCCAAAGCTTTCCGGCCGCCCGAAGCACCTTTGCCAGCTCCACAACCTCCGCGCTGCCGCGAAGCTTTACCCCTGCCTTTGTAAGGGCCTCCAGGACCACCGGCAATGCATCCGCCGCGATCTTTCTGCTTACAAGTAGCGTCTCTACGGCATTGCAGGCCGCCGGATACTGGGTCTTTGCGTCCACAATGATGGGAACGGCCTTTGCAAGATCCGCCTTCTCGTCCAGATAAATATGGCAGATGCCGCTGGAATGCCCCATGACGGGAATGTTGGTATTGTCCATAATGTACTGCACAAACTTATTGGATCCTCTCGGGATCAAAAGGTCTACGTCCCCCTGGCACTTTAAGAGCTCATCAATCTCATTGTGAAGCTCCGCCTGCAGCAGACAGCTCTCGGGAAGCCCCGCCGCCACGGCCGCGCCGTGCACCAGCCCAAACAGAATCTTGTTTGTCTTTGCCGTCTCCTTGCCGCCCTTTAAGATGGCACAATTTCCGCTCTTAATGCAAAGGGCGGAAATCTGGATCAGCGCATCCGGCCTTGCCTCAAAGATCACGCCGATCACGCCGATGGGCACGGAAACGCGTTCCAGCACAAGTCCTTCGTCCAACTCCCTTTTCAGCGTAACCTTCCCCACGGGATCTGCCAGCCCGATCATCTGACGAATGCCCGCAATGGCATCCCGCAGCTTATTTTCATCAAATTTCAGGCGCTTTACCACGGCCTTTGCCACGTTCGCCTCTTCCGCCGCCTGAAGGTCCTTTGCATTCTCCTGAAAGATTGCCTCCCGGTTTTCCTCCAGTGCCTCTATGATCTTTTGAAGCGCGGTGTTTCGCATCTCCAGGGATGCTGCCGCCATGTACGGCGCCGCCAGCTTCATCTTCCTTGCTTCTTCCCTAACAACCATAACCTTCCGCTCCTCCTGCAATCTCTATGTTTCTGACCCTAACGGCTGCTCTTGCGACGTCAAAGCCCCGGAGCCTTCCTCAGTCCCCTTCTCTAATGCTCCTGTGATTGACCTAAGTATAATCGTCCTCTCCCCTTTTGTCCACCATTTTCTCTTCCAGATTCGCCACGCGTTTCCTCTCCGCCGGGCAATTTCCTTCCCGCATCGCTTGCTTACGCCTCCGTCAACGCACCGTACGCACACGCATTTCCGACTTTACGCCTTCTTCCCCGTCAGGTAATACACCGCCAGCGCCGTCCTGTGGGACAGATTCTCCTTCGAAAGGATCGTGGTGATATAATTCTTCACCGTACCCTCGGAAATGTACAGCCTTGCGGCAATCTCCTTATTTGACAGCCCGTCCGCCACGGCCTTCACGATCTCCAGCTCCCGCTCCGTATACCCGGAGGCATCAAACCCGCCGCCAGCCTCCTTGCCGGAAAGCGCTCCTCTTGCCAAAGATTCCAGCATCTTCTCCTCCATGACGCCGGTTCCCTGCTGCACGGACTTGATCATCTGCTTAAGGTGCTCCGGCGTGTGATTCTTGATAAGATACCCCTTCGCGCCATTTTGCAGCGCCTTTTGCACCAGCTGATCATCGTCAAACGTGGTCAGGATCAGCACCTTCCCAAGGTTTTCCTCCACAATGATCTTTGTAGCCTCTATGCCGTCCATCTCAGGCATCTGAATGTCCATGAGAACCACGTCCGGCCTTGCATTCCGCGCCAGTTCCACGGCCTCCCTGCCATTCGCCGCGCACCCAAGCACCTCAAAATCCTCATCCACTTCTAAAATGATCTTCATGCCATCCCGCACGAAATCACTGTCATCCGCAATAATTACCTTGATCCTCTCCATAAAACACCTCTTCTCTATCCCCCCTGCTACCGTTTCGCTTTCCGGTACCTCGAGGGGATGGTTGGGATAGTCTTTCTAGGTCTAAAGCCTACTAGAAAGACTATCCCAACCAAAGCCCCGAGTTCTTCACTGAAACGGCAGCAACATGTTTACGGTAAAACCGGGCCGCGTCTCAAAGCTGATGGTTCCGCCGGCTTCGCGTACCCGCCTGCGCATCCCCGCAATTCCCATGCCTTCCTGAATCTCATCGCATCCCCTGCCATCATCGGAAATGCTGCAGCGGATCATCTGATTCATCACCACGATCTTTATTTCAATCCTTCTGCACTTCGCATATTTCATGGCATTGGTCACCGCCTCAAAGGCATTGTCCAAAATGACCTCCCAGGCTCCCTCCGGCACCTGCCCCGCGTCGCCCTCCGTCTCCAGTGTTGCTTCCACGCCCTTTGCATTGCAATCCTCACAGAGCTTATAGAGCTGCAATAGCGCCAGGTCCTTTTTCTCCGGCCGCTCCTTGCGAAGAATCCCACGGATCTCATCCATGGAGACCCGTAGCTGATCGATCACCGCCTGGATCATGGCCCCGGACTTCTCCGGATCCTTTTTCATCAGTACCTTGATGGCCTCCAGCTGATAAATGGAGCCGTTGATGCCGTGCCCAAGCTTGTCATGCAGGGTCTGGGAAAGACTGGCCCGATCCTCCAGAATCCGGTTTTCCGCCCTGAGCATGCTGCGCTGAAGCTCGGCCTTCGTCTCATATTCCTTCTGGTACATGTCCTTTTTCATGCGCTGTTCCAGCACGGTGTCCTCCATGGTCTGCTTCCTGTAGGACCGCACAATAAAGTCATGCTGGAAATAAATGATCAGGAGAAAGACCCAAAGTACCCCCTTCGTAAGGGCATCCACGGGACCGCCCTGCATAAGCAATAAGCCCGGGAGCAAATACCAGAATGCCGGGAGTTCAAATTGCTCCCGTAAATAAGACAGTACCTCATAGGCCATAAAGAAGGAAAGCAAAAAATAGGCGCTGCCGCCATGAGAAAGAATGCCGGCAAGGACTACGATCCCTAAGCCAAGGAATGCTCCCTTCTTCCAGCCGGTAAACCATTCTTTCAGCGCGGTCACGCCTATAAAAAGCGCAAGAAGAAGCAAGCTGGTCACTGACGCCCCTGCCTCTTCCATGCGATAGGTCAGTCCGTACAGGCTAAACAGGATCATCAATCCCATGCGGACCGCCAAAAAATAAGTTTCCTTAAACCGCTTCCCCACAATGCCTCCCGCATTATTGTTCCGTCTTTTTCATCTTCAGCCCCATGCCGCCAAGGCTCAGGATGATGATCAAATATGCTACCGTAATACATAATACCATAACGTACCCCCGTTTGTCTCCCACAAAAATGGAATTCAGATTATCCATGAACCACCTCTGCGGCATAACGTACGAAATGGTCCTTACCATCTTTGACGCATCGTCCAGGGGGAAATACAGTCCTGCAAGCAGGCTCGAAAGGCTCCAAAGGGTAAATGCGGCAAAATTCGCACTCATCACTTCGCCGCTGAGCATGCCGAGCAACAGGCTTAAGGAGCTGAAAATAATGCCCATCAAAAATACCAGAAGGAGGAAGGATGCCCTGCCCATGCCCAGCTGATCCTTATCAAGGAACAGCGTCAGCACGCCTAAAACCCCCGTGATCATAACCGAAACAATGACGGATACCACAAATTTCGCCGTGAAATACGAAAGATCACTTAATCCTGAAAGCCTGATCCGCGTAAGCACCTTGTGCTTTTCCTCCTCAATGGCGGTATGTGCCACGATCACGCCGCAAAATACAAAGCAAAGCGTCAGGAAGGAAAAGGCATACCCCATTTGTGCCTTCTGATTGACCTGCTGCCTGGTAAGATCCACCGCGCCTTTTTTTGCAAGGGACCGGATCTCCCGGACCGGATCCTCCCCGTGGAAGTTTTTGAGCTCCGCCGCAAGCCCGCTCCCCTCCTTGCCCGTAAGCCGCGCCGCATCGCGTGCTTCACTAAGGAATCCCTTACACTCCCGCTCAAAAAGGGAAAGCCTCTCATCCTCAGAGAGCACAAAGACGGTCATGGCCCCGCCGGCATCCTCGCCAAGGACTCTTTCGTCAAAATCCTTGGGAAGGTATAGCGCCACGCCCATGCGGTCCTCAAAGCCGTCACGCTCCATTCTTGCCTCCACGTCCTCCAGGGAAAGCTCCGGCGTCTTAACCCTGCAGACCAAAAACATGCCATTCCCCGCCAGCATATTCAGAAACATATCCGACAGCTCGCTTCCGGAAGCATCATACGCCTTTATGACAAATTCCCCGGTCTTCCCGTAATAGGCCACTTTCTGCTCCGGCCCGCTGATCTCCTTCACTTCTCTCGTCTCATCCTCTCGAAAATACGCCAGGTCCGCATCTGCTCCATTGATCGACAAAACATAGATGGACAGGAGGGGCATGGTGATCAGGAAAAACCAAAAGCCCTTATTTCGAAGGAGGAGCATTAAACTCATTTTTATTAATTTACCCATGCTCAGCCTCTCTTTCTTGCCATGCCAAACAACACTGCCAACGCAGAACAACCGATCACCATTCCCGCCGAAACCAGAAGGGAACTTACCACAAAATCACTGTGCCCCATGCAGGAAAGCTCCGTCAGTGCGCGGTTCCCGTAATAGATGGGCGACAAAAGCTTTAGTTGCTTCGGCGCACTGGAGAAGATATACGTTTCAAAGGTTCCGCCAAAAAATCCCCAAACCCAGACAATGGAAAAGGACAGGATAATCGAAAGTACCATGCTGTCCGTCAGTGCATACAGCATCAGTTCAAAGGCAGATGCCGCAAGTACCATCAGGATCATGACGACCGCGCTCTGAAGGAAATCCCCCCAGTGCACGTCAAGAATCGTTGCGGAGATCACCGCCGCGATGGCTTCGCATATGAGGACCACCAGGAACATGGGGATCAGCCGCCCCAGGTAAACCTGCAGCTGCGACATGCCTGCTACCTGATATTTCTTCCGGATGCCATATTTCTTCTCATTTCCAAGAATTCCCGCCGCGCAGACCAAAGCGCACCATCCAAAATACACCACTTCCACAATTCCATAATAGTCCGTGGAATTAATGGCCGGCATAAACTCAGGGCGGCGCAGATCCAGGGAAAATTCCTCTTGTGGAGGATTATCCATCGCCTCTTCCTCCATGGACTCCCCCGCACTGGGCAGCGGATTTCCCTGTCCTGCCATGGCGGTCATGAATTTGAGCTTCCCGCGGTCTGCCTCCAGGACGTACGTATTGAGCAGATACTCCACCGTCTGCCCTTCCACCTTCGCGTCCTCCCGCTTCCAGATCACGCAAGTCTCCTCCTGAAAGTCCACAAAAACCTTGAAATCATGGCTGTCCATCAATTCCTTGGGCTCTCCTTCCGGATACTCCTCAAACGTCACGTCCGCTTCCTTTGCCACGGTCTTTAAGGTCTCCATGCCGGCCGCGTAAAAGCTCCCCTCCGCAAGCCTGTACCCGACGGTAAAGGGCTCCTGCTTCTCATAAGACTCCAGCAGTGAAGAAAATGCACTGGATAAAACCGAAAGCACCAACAATGGGCCGGCAATAAAAAGGAATAGATTTGCCGGATTGCGGAACATTAATTTCATGTTGTTCTTTATCAAATGTCTGATCATCATTTCCCCCTTAATAGTCCCGCAGCTTTTTTCCCGTCAGCGTCAGGAACACTTCCTCCAGCGAAATGTCCTCCACGTCCTTTGTCACAAGCTTTTTCAGCTCCTTGCTGGTGCCGCAGGCTATGATCTTTCCGTTATCCATAATGGCGATCCTTGTACAGATGGCCTCCACCTCCTCCATGTAATGACTGGTGTAGATGATGGTGGCGCCCTTTTCGTTGGACTCCCTGATCTTACTCAGGATAAAATTCCTCGACTGCGGATCGATCCCCACCGTGGGCTCATCAAAGATCAGAAGCTCCAGATGATGCCCAATGGCGCAGGCAATGTTCAGCCTCCGTTTCATGCCTCCCGAAAAGCTCTTCGCATAGTCACCGCGCCGCTCGGAGAGCCCTACGTATTCCAAGGATTCGTCAATTGCAGACTTCAGTGCCTGCCCCTTAATACCATACAGGGAGGTAAAGAGCTCCACGTTCTCCCAGGCCTTTAGATTTCCGTGGATCGCCAGCTCCTGCGGCACGTACCCCAGCTTTTTCACCAGCTCCTTCCGGTTTTTCCGGAAATC
>ONSO01000139.1 GCA_900320485.1 uncultured Lachnospiraceae bacterium
AGCCTCTCACCCCCAATTTTGCGAAGGAAGCATCTCACCCCCCAATTTTGTGAACGGAAGCCTCTCGATAAACGCCGATTTTTCAATGTTTCTCCTTGTCATGCCTGAAAATCGACCTGCCATTCTACCGTCTTGTAATAAAATCTACAAACCCCATGTTTTTATATGCGCATTTTTCCAACTTCTAACAGCTCCACACAGCCAATTATTCTGATTTACAATATTTTATCTGTGCAAATCCGTTGAAATGATTGACTTTTTTCTCGTTGACACATATAAAAATCGTCCGCTTCAACTATTTATATGCTTTACAATTAAAATGAGAGAAAAATAAGCATATAAATAAGGCATTTATGTCAAAATTAGCTGTTTGACTCTTTACCAGCTCACTGAAATCCCGATTTGTGAAGCTTATTCACCTCGCCACCCGATTTGCATGGCAGAAAACAGCTCTGCAAACCTCGATTCCGTGAACGGAAGCATCTCTTCACCCCCGATTATTAAAGCAGGCATTCCGCCGTAACCCCCGATTTGGTAAAATACTCATTGAACCCCCTCGTCTCGCCATACGTAAAATAACCTATATAAAATATTATCATGAGACATTCATAATTTCAACCGAATGCGCTGACAACCAAAAACGCTGACAACCAAAAGCGCTGGCAACCAAAAGCACTAACAACCAAAAGCGCTGACGCAATATGGTCGCTCTGCCTGAATATATCTAGGCTCCACTCCATCTACTCTCTAATTGTCCCATGATTGGATAATCACAAAAAAGATCGGCGTTGGCCGATCCTTTTTGCACTCGATATTGTTGTATGATTTTACTCGATATTGTTGTATGATTTTTTCCCTTTACTCGATCACGACTCTGGAAAAAAGATAAAGGAATTCCTTTCTGTAGTCATCCGAAGTAGCGGATTTCAGTTCTTCCATGCGCTTTAAGACGCTCTTAAGCTCAGAGGTTCCGGCGTACTCGGACTTCTTTAACAGCATGCCGGCCTGTGCCACGCCTGCTGCCCAGGACAGATTCTCGCTCATCTCTTCCTGATAGTTCTTCTCGGTCACGGGATAGGACAAAAGCTTGCTTACGTCGCCGTCCGGCTCCTTATAACGAACGTTCACGGTGAGATATTCATCGGTAAGAAGCATGGCGTCTCCGGCGTTTTTGGCATTTCCATATCGGGACTCCACCTCCGGGACCTCCTGTGCAGAGCCTGCCAGTGCCACCTCATACAGCGCCGTCACCTGATGTCCGGCCCCGATCTCGCCGCCGTCCTTGGCATCATTTGCAAAGTCCTCCGCTGCCATCGTGCGGTTTTCATAACCCACGAGGCGATATCCCTTAACCATGTTGGGATTAAATTCCACCTGAAGCTTTACGTCCTTCGCCACGGTAAAGAGGGTGCCGCCCATCTCCTCGATGAGGACCTTCCTTGCCTCCGCTATGCTGTCAATATAGCTGTAATTACCATTTCCGTTGTCTGCCAGTGCTTCCATTCTGGCATCCGAAACGTTGCCCCAGCCAAAGCCCAGAACCGACAGGTACACGCCGCTCTTTGCCTTTTCCTTGATCAGCTCCGTAAGGCTTCCCTTATCCGTGACGCCGATGTTCAGGTCGCCGTCCGTTGCAAGGATCACGCGGTTATTGCCGCCCTCGATAAAGTGCTTTTCCGCTAGTTCATATGCCGTTTGGATCCCTGCGCTTCCGTTGGTTCCGCCTTCCGCGAACAGATCCTCAATTGCCTCGCGGATCTTAGACTGATCCTCTCCCGTGGCGCCATCCATAACGATCTTATCCCCCGTTGCATAAGTAACGATGGAGATGCGGTCGCCGGGCCTGAGTTCCTCACAAAGAAGCTTAAAGGACCTCTGTACCAGACCCAGTCTGTCCTCTCCCTCCATGGAACCGGAAACGTCAATCAAAAATACCAGATTGGAATTTGGCCTCTCCCTGAGATCCAGATCCTTTGCCGCAAGGCCCACCATTAAAAGTCTGGCGTTTTCGTTCCAGGGGCAGGGTGCCATTTCCGTCGTTACCGAGAAAGGCTCTCCGTCCTTTGGCTGTGCATAGTCGTAATGGAAGTAGTTGATCATTTCCTCTAACCGCACTGCGGAAGCCGGCACGTCCTGATTTCTCGTGAGCATTCTTCGAAGATTTGCATAAGATGCCGTATCCACGTCTGCCGCAAAGGTGGAAAAGGGGGATGTCTTTGCGCTCATCCAGCCGTTCTCCGGTACGTAATCATATTCCTCCGTGTTCCACTCAATGGGTGCGATCTCCCCCTTTGACTGTACGTAATAGGATCCGGTTATTGCATTGACGTCAAATGCATCCATCGCATCACAGGATTCCAGTCCCTCCGGCTCACTGTCCATCCCGCTCGCCGGTTGTGCGTCCTTTTGTATGGTCATGCCCTCCAAAAAGTCTTTAATGAAGTTGCTGCCGCCTGAATTTCCTTCCTGAGACGATCCGGCCGTCTGGGAGCTCCCGTCCTTTTCCGTCACCGTCTGATTGTCCGCGCCCGCATCCTTTGCCCCGCAGGCCACCATACTAATGCTGAGAGTAATTGCAAGGATCACTGTCACAATTTTCTTTTTCATATTTGTTCCTCCATTTTCAAGGCATCTTCCGGGAAACCTTTTCTTCCGGGTTGCCAACTTTTTCCGTTCTATGTCCTATAAGACGTGACCTCTTTTCAAAAGTTTTAAACTCTCACAAATTTTATCAAGAATTTTTGAAATCCCTTGACGGCTCCCTGGCTTTTGTATAACATAACCTTAGTTGCGCCGTTACCGGCAGGCTTGCAAGTCATCCACAGTACACAGGCCGGACTTTATGAACGGCCGGGAAAGGACCCCGCCATGATCTATCTGGTTTATCCGCTTATGATAGCCGTACTCCTTTGGGGATCAAGGCCCCATGGCAAAGGCCGCTGGAATGAGGAAGCCTTTTCCTTACGGCAGATGAAAGCGTTGCAGGGCTTCTTTGCCCTGTGCATCATGTTGCACCACGTAGGCCAGAAAACCTGTGCCAACTGGCTTTCGCCTCAGTTGATCATTCCCGGTCTGGAACTCTTTGTTCCCTTCGGGTATTACTTTGTGGGCTTCTTCCTGTTCTGCTCCGGTTATGGCCTGTATAAGAGCCTATGCGTAAAACAAAATTACCTTCAGGGCTTTGGGAAAAAACGCATCCTGCCCATCATCATCGCATACTACGATACCGGCCTGATCTTTTTGGTCGCGCGCTTTTTGATGAAGGAACCGCTGGACGGGCGAAAAGTCTTCTTCTACGCCACCGGCCTTAAGCTCAGCAATCCCAATGCATGGTTTGTGGTGGTTTTGCCATTTTTTTATCTTGCCTTCTGGCTGGCCTTTCGCTTTTGCAAAAAGGAAAGTCACGCCATTTGGGGCATTTTCCTGTTTACGTTGGCCTATCAGCTTTTGGGAACCTCGACGGACCACAACGACTTTTGGATCTGCGGAGAATGGTGGTATAATTCCATTCACTTTTTCCCGATCGGCATTTTGTTTTGCAAGCATGAAAAAGGAATTCTGCAGCACCTTAAAAAGCATTACCTGCTCTATGCGTCCCTCACGCTTTTGCTCATTTTCGTGCTTTATGGTTTTGGCTACTACGGCGAAACATGGGGCGCTCCCGATAAGATCCTGCGCCGCCAGATCTGCCTTTTATCCCAGATCCTGGCCTCCGGCGCCTTTGTATTTTTTGTGTTGCTGCTGAGCATGAAGGTGCGATTCGGGAACCGCTTCCTTGCCTTCATGGGAGGAATGACGCTGGAGTTTTACCTGATACACGGGCTTTTCCTGGAGCTTTTCTCCTACAACTTTGCCGGCGTTGCTCCCAGCATTTACCGCATTACCAACGTTCCGCTGCTTTTATTGGTCGTATTTCTGCCCTCCCTGCTTGCGGCGACGTCATTAAAAAAGTTTCACGGCTTCATTGCCGCTAAAATAAATTCTTAGGAATCCATGCGCATGGATTAGAAAGGAACTCACGTGCAAAAGGTTATTTATCGAAACGAGATTGAAAAATACGTCCAGCAAATGGAATCTCCGGTGGTCACCTACATCGAGGAAGGTCAGATCGAAACCTTTGAAGGCTTCGATACCTTCAGCATTATTGCTTTCGACTGGTATGACATCCGGGACATGGAGGGCGATCCCTCTCAGATGCTGATCTACCTTGATCCGGACGACCTTTTTATCATTTGTGAGAATGAGGCAAGCTTCGGGGCGGCAACAAAGTGCTTTGTCCCTGCCCCCTCCAACGAACGATCCCTGTATCTCTTTTTTAAGAACCTGTTTAAGGGTGATACAAGGTTCCTTGAGGAGCTGGAGGACCGCATTTCCACTCTGGATGACACCGTGATCCATGACGGGAGTGAAAGCATCCGCGAGCAGATCGTAGACCTGCGTTATGAAGTTTTGCGGCTGAAAAAGTATTATGAACAGTTTGAAGAGATCTTCGACGAATTATGTGACAATGACAACGACCTTCTCAGTCATGATTATCTGACGTATTTTGAAATTTTGAACAACCGTTGCGAGCGCCTTCTGCGTTCCGTACTGAACTTAAGGGAATACGTGGTTCAGGTTCGGGAATCCTATCAGGCCCAGATCGACATTGATCAGAACCGCCTGATGAAGGTCTTTACCCTGGTGACCAGCATCTTCCTTCCCCTGACCCTGATCGCCGGATGGTACGGCATGAATCTTCAGATGCCGGAGTACGGATGGAAGTATGGTTACCTTGTAGTCATTCTTGTATGCCTGTTCGTATGCGCGCTTTGGGCGATCATATTCAAGAAAAAGGGATGGTTCAAATAACCATCCCTTTTGTCATTCCTTTCGCCATTCTCATCCGAAAATCGTCGGATAAGGCGTTTCCTTTAATTTTCTCTGATAAAGATCCGTCATAAAATTCCTTGCATAGAGGAAATCATCTTCCGTGACGTTCTCCAGCTTCGCCTTCTTTTTGTAGCCCTCCGTCACCCAGGAGACGCGTATAAAGTACGCCGTTCCCCTCGCCGTCTTAACCTGGGGAAGCAACCCGTCCTTCATCACGCCGTCATTTTCCACGTAGAGGAAATTGTCTCCCAGCCCGAACCCTGACATGCCGTTCACCACCAGATACATGGTATTCAGGCGATTTAACGATATGTAATTTACGTCATTTGCATTCGCCATCAGCGGTGCCATGATTTCTTCCATGAAGCCTTCCCCTTCCTTCAGTTCCACCTCTTTGACCGGTTGCCCTACTTCCTTAATGATCACTTTTTTCCCCATGTTTTTTTCTCCTCTTCTTATCCGTCAAATAAGTTTTCCTTCCACGTGATCTAATTCATGCTGAATGATCTGGGCCGTCCATCCGATGAACGTCTCTCTTTTCTTTTGAAAATCCGCATCCTCGTACTCCACTTCGATCTCACCATAGCGGATGGCCTGGCGCGGTCCTCCAAGCAGGGACGCACAGCTTTCCTCCGTGCGGTAAGGACCCTTTTTTCGAATGATCCTGGCATTTACCATCACCATTTTTGCAAAGCCAAAGCTCACCACGATAATATTCTTTTTCACGCCGATCATGTTCGCCGCCATGCCAACGCAAGTATCCAGATTCGCATTCAGCGTATCCAAAAGATCCGTGATCACCTGTGCGTCTTCCTTTGTCGCCGGAAGGGATTTCTGCGCCAAAAACATGGGATCGTGCACCAATTGTTTTACCATACTCTTCTCCGCTCCAATGGTTTTTTCCGCGGGCGTTTCCTGATCTTTAGGCCACGGCCCGTCCTTAAGCTTATTATAAAGGAATTTCAAAAAAATGTAAATACTTACAAAAAACCTATTGCACATTTCGTCGCATTGGGATATACTATATGTAGTTTCAAAAACTACGTGAGGTATTTCCGATGTTGTATTTTTAGATCTTCACGTGTCGGAATGCCTTTTTAATAGAGATCTATCATAATGACGTTGACATTGCATGACTGGAAAGGACGTGGCGAAGATGACGGTATTGGAATTAAAGAATTATTTAACGGAGCACTTGGTTCCCTCGAAATTGTATCAGATCGGCGGCGAGTCCGACGGACGGATCTGCCTGGAAAAGGCGAACGGTCTTTGGGAGGTTTTCTTCTGTGATAAGGCCAATAAGATTGGCACGCTCTTCTTTAAGGACGAGAAGAGTGCCTGCTCCCGCATGCTTCAGGAGCTCTCCAAGGTAATGAATCTTTTGGATGACAAGAGCCTTTCCCTTTGCTAAGGCCGCGTCATAATTTTACGTACGGAATCTTGGGCGCACTTCCCGTGCGCCTTTTTTTATGCCTTCTTTGCCCCGATATGGTTATTTACAGTTTCCCTCCAACGTGCTAAAATTGGTTCAGATTTACGTAGTAAATCTGAATCCCGAGCGAAAGTGAGGGACGTGCTGCCCTAAAGCACGCCGGTTGCAAGCTTTGCCTGCAACTCAAACCTAAAAAACAAAAACAATGAGGTAACCATGAAGTCAGGGATCTTAAAAATTGCATCCGCCGCCGCATTTATTCTTTTCTTCCTGTGCGGATCAGGGCTTCTGTATCGGGTGTTTTCCTGGAAGGACACTTCCGGTGACTACTACTCTTCCACGGATCAACTATATTCCATGAAAAAAAATACCGTAGACGTGGCTTTCTTCGGCCCCAGCTCTTACTATGCCAGCCTGAATCCCGCCGTGTTTTGGGAGCAGGACGGCATCGCTTCTTTTAATGCCGCCGTCTCCGGTCAGGACCGGAATGCTTCCACGTACTTCGTGAAGGAATTGCTTAAGAAGCAGTCTCCCCAGGTCGTGGTGGTCTCCGCAACGTATCTCTACACGGACACGTACGCCGTGCAGGGCAATCTGCTCCGCAATACCCTATCCCTGAAAGCGTCCCTGAACTCCACGTTGCTTGCCAGGGATCTGGTATCCAAAAATGCAGCCGTTGCAACCCCCAACGATACAAAGAGTTTTCTCCTTCGCTGGCCCATTATTCATAATCGTTACCTTGAGCTAAAGCGCGAGGACTTTGTACCCGTGAAGGAATATGAGAACAGTCTGGGATTTGTCTATAATTTTAATTATGGTTCCATCAGTGAATTTAGTCCCGCATCCTCGGATCCGTCGCAGGCACACCCCATCAGCGAAGCCAATAAGCAATGGATCATGGAATTAAAGGCTCTCGGCGAGAAAAAAGGCTTTCAGGTGATCGTCGTATCCGTTCCCACGGAGATGAGCGCCGAGAACAGGGCCTGTCTGAATGGTTGCTATCAGTACTTCGATGAGATAGGCATTTCTTATCTGGATCTGAACTTCCATCTTGCAGAAATGGATTTTGATCCTTACGCGGACATGACGGACGGCAATCACGCAACCATTACCGGCGCTGACAAGATTTCACGCTATCTTGCCGACTACCTGCTTTCCAAGTATTCCCTTCCCGACAGGCGGGGCGATCAACGTTACGAGCGCTATGAAAAATGTCTGGAAACCCATAAGCACAGGATTCTGGAGGCGGAAGAGATTCCTTACCTGGATTCCATTCAGCTTTGTGAATTATCGAATACGTATCGCGGTCTTGTTACTTCCATTACCCTCCATCCCGGCAACGAGTCTGCCGCGGAATTTGAGGAATTGCTAAAGGGTGCCGGCGTTTCCGCGTCGGAGATCGCCGCCGGCGGAACCTGGATCCTGAAGGACGGCGTGATTCTCTGCCGCCCTGTCTCTAAAGTATACGGTTACCTTGTATGCGCCGGCGATTATCTGCACGTAACTCCCGGTGAAACCAGGGGGGCAGACACCGTCTCCGTTGGAAAAACCGTTTACGTTACCCCTGAAAATGAGGGGTGCTGCGTTTTAACTTACGATA
The DNA here is from genome assembly GCA_900320485.1 of uncultured Lachnospiraceae bacterium. Lineage (GTDB taxonomy): Bacteria > Bacillota > Clostridia > Lachnospirales > Lachnospiraceae > Acetatifactor. The sequence continues at coordinate 7,905 of ONSO01000139.1, forward strand.
CCATCTTAGGAAAAGTGATCGACGTACGCGAGATCCATTAACAAACACGGGAGGTTGCAACCTTGTCACTTACTTCATTCGGCTATTTGATCTTCCTTTTATGCACGGTCTGTCTCTACTACGTGCTTCCCAAAAAGATCAGATGGATGGGAATCCTAGCAGGAAACGTCCTGTTTCTTCATAAGAGCAATTCCATGACGGAGCTGGCCGTCTGGCTTGGCATGGCATTTTTTACTTACCTTTCCACCCTTCTCCTTGCAAAGTTTCCCGCAGGGAAGGAAAAAGCCCGCCGAGCCGTGGCAACGTTTGCCGTGACTCTTCTTGCCGTAACGCTGGTCCTGCTTCAGGCTTCGACCTTCTTCGGGCTTCCTGACCTGAAGATCTCACCCCTGGGCATTTCCTACTATACCCTTTCCTGGATCGCTTATCTGGTGGACGCCTATTGCGGCACCTGCTCCATCGAAAAGAATCCCCTGAAGTTCTTTACTTTTGCAGGTTTCTTTCCTCTTTTGACCTCCGGCCCCATTGTAAGATACAAGGAGACCGGCGAGACCGTCACGACGGGAAACGCCATCTCTTATGAGAATCTTACGCAGGGTGCCCAGAGGATCATTTGGGGCTTTATGAAAAAGCTGATCATCGCAGACCGCATTGCCGTCTTTGTCAACACGGTCTACGCGAATCCCTATCGTTATCCCGGTGCGTTTCTCCACGTGGCCAATGCCTTTTTTGTGATCCAGCTTTATACGGACTTTTCCGGCTGCATTGACATTGCCCTGGGAAGCGCCCAGATGCTTGGCATCCGCCTTCCCGAGAACTTTGACCTGCCTTTTCTCTCCCAGACCTTGGAGGAATTTTGGCGCAGGTGGCACGTCACGTTAGGAGGCTGGCTCCGAGACTTCATTCTCTACCCCCTATTGAAATCCTCCGTTTTCCAGGCCATCGGAAAGAGTTCAAAAAAAGTGTTTGGGAAAAAGACGGGCAAGAAAATCCCCAGTTGGATCGGCCTTCTGATCTCCTGGTTTGTGGTGGGCTTCTGGCACGGCGGCGGCTGGAATTACATTTTTGGCGTAGGCCTTCTCTTTGGAGTTATCATCATTCTCGGCCAGATGCTGGAACCGGTTTTTGCAAAGCTGATCTCGCTCCTTCGCATAAATACGCAGGCGGCGTCATGGAAGGGTTTTCGCATTCTCCGCACCTGGTTTTTCTTTGGGACGGGCCTTTCCTTTTTCCGCGCCGGGAATCTCACGGACGGCTTTAGGAACTTTAAGCTGAGCTATGAAGTATGTAATCCCTGGATCTTTTTTACGGGAGAATTATATGAGCTGGGGCTCTCGAGAACGGACTTCAATATTTTGTTCTTTTTCCTTGCCCTTCTTGCCATCAGCGGCATTCTCCGGTCTTGCACCGGTAAAACCATCCGTGCACTGATGGCAGAGCAAAACCTGTTGTTCCGCTGGCTTGCCTATGCCCTGCTCATTTATGCCATTATCATCTACGGCTGTTATGGAACGGGATTTACGTCCTCTTCCTTTATCTATCAAGGCTTTTAATTCAAAAAGGAGTCGCTTATGAAAGAATTGGAATACCCCTTCGACGGGGAATGGATCCTTAGCAAGAAAAAGAGTCTTCGCAAAAAACTGTTGCAGGAAAACGGACCTTTTCTGCAAAAGAAGATCGCCGTGCTTGGCGGTTCCACGACCAGCAACGTATGCGTTCTTTTGGACCTGTTTCTCTTAAATCAGGGGATCCAGGCAAGCTTTTATGAGTCGGAATACGCAAAGTATTATGAAGATGCCATGTTTGACAATCCTGAGCTTGTGGCCTTTCAGCCTGACGTCATCTTTATCCATACCACCAACGTCAACGTAAGGAACTATCCCGGGATCCGTGATTCCGCGGAGGAGGCGCAGGCAAAGCTCGATGAAACCTATGGGGAATTTGAGGCCATGTGGGAACACTTAAACGAAACCTACCACTGCCCCATCATCCAAAACAACATGGAGCCCCCTTCCTACCGCCTCTTGGGAAATTACGATTGCGTTGACGTGCGCGGGCGCGTCAGCTTCCTAAACCGCCTGAATGAAAAATTCGCGGAGTATGCAAGAAGCCATGACTTTTTCCACGTACATGACATTGCCTATCTCTCCGCCATTGTCGGCCTGGACCGCTTCAGCGATCCCTTTTACTGGCACATGTATAAATATGCCGTCGGCGTCCCCGTCATGGCAGATTTTTGTTACAGTCTCAGCCACGTCATTAAGGCCATTTACGGGAAAAACAAGAAGGCCTTTGTGCTGGATCTGGACAATACCCTGTGGGGCGGCGTCGTAGGTGATGACGGCCCGGAAAATCTTGAGGTTGGACAGGAGACCAGCTCCGGTCAGGCCTACGATGCCTTCCAGAAGAACGGCACGGCGCACATTCTTGCAGTCAGTGGTCTGCATGTAGGCATTCTCTACAGCCTGCTGACCATCTTCCTTCACGGCAGGCGCCGCATCGTACCCACCCTCCTGCTTTTCCTGCTGCTCATGCTCTATGCGGCACTGGCCGGTTTTTCTCCCTCTGTGCAGCGTGCTGTTTTAATGATCACCCTTCACAGCATTGCCAAGCTCCTGCACAAGCGGTACGATCTGCTGTCTGCAGCAGGCACCGCGGCCATTCTGCTGCTTGTGCATCATCCCTATGCACTCTTTAACAGCGGCTTTCAGCTTTCGTTTCTTGCCGTGATGATCATGGCCCAGCTGCTGCCACTCTTTCGCAATCTTTCCCTGCCCCCGCTCTTTCGGACGGTGCTCCTTCCCACCCTGGTGCTGCAGTATGGTATGGGAATCTATACCATATGGTGTTTCAATAGCTTTTCCTTCCTGGCCCCGCTTGCCAACATACCGGTGCTTCTCCTGGCCGGTATGATT
>ONSO01000130.1 GCA_900320485.1 uncultured Lachnospiraceae bacterium
TTCCGCTGCTTCTTCCCGATGTGGAGAGCTATATGCCGACCGACAACGGAGAATCTCCGCTTGCCGCAATGACAGATTGGGTGAACACCACCTGTCCCTGCTGCGGAGGCCCTGCGAAGAGAGAGACCGATACCATGCCGCAGTGGGCCGGTTCCTCCTGGTATTTCCTTCGCTATACAGATCCGTTGAATGACAAAGCCCTTGCTTCGCCGGAAGCCCTTAAGTATTGGATGCCGGTTGACTGGTACAACGGCGGCATGGAACACACGACGCTTCATCTGCTTTATTCACGCTTCTGGCATAAATTCCTTTACGATATCGGCGTAGTGCCTTGTCCCGAACCGTACCAGAAGAGAACCAGCCACGGCATGATTCTCGGTGAAAACGGCGAGAAGATGTCAAAATCCCGCGGCAACGTTGTGAATCCCGATGATATCGTACGGGAATTCGGCGCGGATACCCTCCGCACCTATGAAATGTTCATCGGTGCCTTTGATCTTTCCGCTGCCTGGAGTGAAGACGGCGTGAAGGGATGCCGCAGATTCTTAGAGAGAGTCTGGAAGCTGCAGGACATTCTCGTGGATGGAGATGGTTACAGCGCAGATCTGGAGACAAAGATGCATCAGACCATCAAGAAGGTGTCCCAGGATTTTGAGACGATGAAGTACAATACGGCCATTGCCGCCATGATGGGCCTGATCAATGAGTTCTACAAGAAAAACTCCATCACCAAGGGCGAGTATAAGACCCTGCTGATCCTCTTAAATCCCGTGGCACCCCACATTACGGAGGAGCTGTGGCAGACCGTTGGATTTGAAGGAAGGGTTTACCAGCAGATCTGGCCGGAGCATGACGATGCAAAGACCGTGGAATCTACCGTAGAGATCGCCGTACAGATCAATGGTAAGGTAAAGACCACCATCATGATCGCCAAGGATGAGGACCAGGCAAGCGCCATTGCCAAGGCAAAGGAAGCGCTTGGGGATAAGCTTAGCGGCAACGTAATCAAGGAGATCTACGTTCCGGGAAGACTGGTCAACATTGTTGCAAAATAAAGAATTACCACAAGGGGTTCGTCTACGGACGGACCCCTGTTTTTCTTAAGATCGCGTCAATCCTGGAATTATCCTCTGCATTGCCGTGCTTTTTTATGGCGGCAATGGCGGCAGAAACCTCTGCGGGCGTAAAGGTAAGGCCCTTATCCCTGGCTTCCTTGATCAGGGGAACCATCCGTGAGAGCATTTCCCTTTGGGTTTTGCCTGCGCTGCCCTGATGCAGCCTTGACAATAATTCCAGCTTTTCTTTTGGTATGGATCGCACTAATTCATCATTCATCCATGGTTCCATGAGAATCCTCCTGTTTATCCGGATCATTATAAAAAAGAATTGGGGGAAAGTGCGGCGCCATTTCAGAAGGATTCTCCGTTTTAGAAGGATTCTCCTTTTCTGAAGGCTTTGCCACGTCCGGAGAAGCCGCGTCATGAGGCTGCATGGCAGCCATGAGCTCTGCCACCTGCGCAAAGTCAAAGCCTGCGCCTGATGACTCGGGAGAGTCGCCCGGGAAAAGCTCTTTCATTGCCTGCACGGTTTCCATCATTTCCTTCATCTGCTCCGCCTGGCGCAGGGTTTCCTTCAGGTTCTGCAGCTGCTTTGCCTGTTGCGGGTCACAGTAGTGGAGCATGGCGTCAAGCAGGGCTTCGCCGGATTTCGGAGGCTCCAGGGGAATTACGTTGCCGGAGCCTTGAATAAATCGGATGGTGTAAAGGAGCTCCTGAAGGCGGATGAAAACGGCAAAGGCACCTCGCTTGTCCTCCGGAAGGAAGGGGAGCAGTACTTTCAACATTTGAATTTTTCCAGAGGAAAAAATGGAGTCAAAGGTACCATTTTCCATGATTCTCGTTTCCCTTTCCTTATGCTGCCGTGCCGGCCGCTTGCATGACGCCTGACGCGGCAGGCTCCCTTACGGGGCCTGCCCGGGCGTGCCCGTAAAAATGCGCTGGGCAGATTATGGGCCCCTTTTTTAGCTAGTTGCAGCCACAGCCACAGCCGTTGTTGTTGCCTCCGCAGCAGTTGCTAAGAAGTAAGATCCAGATGATCCAGTCAGAGCAGGAATTGCTGCAGCCGCAGCCGTTTCCGTTGCCAAGCAGACCATTGCCGTTTCCGCCGCAGCAGGACAGAAGGAGAATGATCCAGATCAGGTTGTTACCGGAACAGGAATTGTTATTGTAGCCGCCATTGCAGCCACAGTTGGTAGCGGATAAGTCACTCATGATGAATGCCTCCCAGAATTGTTTGTAATTTATCCTATGCAGGCAGGGGGGAAAGGTTGACGTTTTTTATGATTTTCGTTTAAGATGAAAAAAAGAGAGATTACGTGAGGTGAGAAGATTGTGAAAAAAATCCTTCTTACGGCCATCAATGCAAAATATATCCATTCCAATCTGGCCATTCATTCCCTAAAGGCAAGTGCCGGGGAGTGCGGGGCAAGCGTGGAGCTTTTAGAATATACGATCAACCAGCAAAAGGATGAGATCCTGAGGGATCTGTTCCTTCGCGGGGCGGACGTTCTTTGCTTTTCGTGCTATCTGTGGAATCTGGAATATATTGAGGCCATTGCGACGGAATATCATAAGCTTTGTCCCGAAGTCCCCATATGGCTTGGGGGCCCGGAGGTATCCTATGAGACCAGGGCGTTTTTGGAATCTCACGCTTACGTAAAGGGTGTCATGATCGGCGAGGGGGAGGATACCTTCCGGGAGCTGTGCGCTTATTATCAGGAAGAAGGGGAAAAGGAAAGCAGTCTGCTTAAGATCGGCGGCCTGGCCATCCGCATGGAGGAGGGCGAGATCCGTTTTACGCAGCCGCGCCCGCCAAAGCCATTGAGCGAAGTTCCCTTTTGCTATGATGACCTTCAGGAATATGAGCATCGCATCATTTATTACGAAAGCAGCAGGGGATGTCCCTTTTCCTGCAGCTATTGTTTGTCCTCCGTGGACAAAAGACTGAGATTCCGGGATCTGGAGCTTGTTAAGAAAGAACTTCAGTTTTTCCTTGACCGGAAGGTACCGCAGGTGAAATTTGTGGACAGGACGTTTAACTGCGACCACCATCACGCCATGACCATTTGGCGGTTTTTGACCGAAAAGGATAATGGCACTACCAATTTTCATTTTGAGATCTCGGCAGACCTTCTTCGGGAGGAGGAGCTTGATCTGATCTCGCGCATGCGCCCGGGCCTGATCCAGCTGGAGATCGGCGTTCAGACAACCAATCCGGAGACCCTCAGGGAAATCCGTCGAACCATGGATCTGGAGAAACTAAAGGAAAACGTTTTAAGGATCCGCAGCTTTGGAAACGTGCATCAGCATCTGGATCTCATTGCAGGGCTTCCCCTGGAAGATTATGAGAGCTTTCGCCGTTCCTTTGACGAGATCTACGCGCTTTGGCCGGATCAGTTGCAATTGGGATTTTTAAAAGTGCTGAAGGGTTCTTACGTTTATGAGCGGGCAAAGGAATATGGGATCGTCTATCATGAAACGCCGCCTTATGAAGTCCTTTGTACAAAATGGCTCTCTTATGAGGAGCTTCTAAAGATCAAGGCAGTGGAGGAAATGCTGGAGGTCTATTACAACAGCGGACAGTACGCCGTAACCATGAAGATTGTCAATGCGCTGGCGGACAGTGCCTTTGACTTCTTTTTGGAGCTGGGGCAGTTTTATGAACGAAAAGGCTATGGCGGCATGCAGCATTCCAGATTGCGGCGGTGTGAGATCTTGTTGGAGTTTCTAAAGGAAAAGGGAGCGCCGGGAGAGCTTTTCGAGGAGGCGCTTACCTTTGACCTGTATGCCAGGGAAAATTGTAAGACCAGACCTTCCTGGGCACCGGATACGTCGGAGTATAAAGAGCTGACAAGGAGGTACTGCGAAAAGGGAAAACTAGAGCACCTTGAGCCATTTCATTATGTCTTTCCCCGAAAGCGGGAGGGCGGCGTAAAGACGTTGCCGGAGCGCCTTGAAGAGCCGGCCTACGTCCTGTTCCATTATGGCAACGCGGATCCCTTGGATCATCAGGCAAAGACGGAGTGGATCTGCACTTCTTCGTCGGGAAACGCGTAACATACCTAAGAGGCATTCCTGCGCGAAACGGGCCCGGGCGCAAGTGGCGGAAGCAGATAAGGCACGGATCTGCGCGGATGCCATGGAACAAAAAAGGAACGGTAGGACATGGACAGAGTTAGAAGGCAGCTTAAGCTTACGGATCATCTGCCTGCAGGAAGGGAGGAGGTTACCGTGGCCGTGCTGGACAGCGGCATGGCCATGCATCCGGACCTTAAAAATGCACTGATCGCCTTTCGGGATTTTTCGGGAACCGCAGGGAGGACGGGAAGGCGATTTTTTTATCAGACGCCCTATGATGATTATGGACATGGTACCCACGTCTGCGGTATCCTTGGGGGAAGCGGGGAACTATCCGCCGGGAGGTATCAGGGCATTTGTCCGGGGGTACGCCTCATTGTGGGAAAGATTTTGGACGAACGGGGGAATGGCAAGGCGGAAGACATGCTGGAAGGCATGGAGTGGGTCATAAAGACAAGGGAGAGATATCACACGAGGCTTCTCAACGTATCCATTGGCATTGACGGGCTTCGGGATCCCTTGAAGAAAAAACAAATGAAGGAAATGCTGGACCGGCTTTCCAAGGAAGGGATTTTGGCGGTGTGCGCCGCCGGGAACAAAGGGCCCCTTCCGGGAAGCCTTTCTTTTTTGGGGGAGGGGGTGGGAAGAGTCTGCGTCGGATGCCATGACGGAAATTATTTTCGCAATGATCCCGGGCGATGTGAGACCTATTCCGGGCGGGGAGCCGGAGCCGGCGCCGTAAAGCCGGACGTGGTGGCGCCGGGAACAAGGATCAGGTCCTGCAGCCATGATTACCATAAGGGAATGGGTAGTGAGCGGGGGTATGCCGTGAAGAGCGGTACCTCCATGGCAACCCCTATAGTTACGGGATGTCTGGCCAGAGTACTCCGGATGGCTCCGGATCTTCAAAATGAGGAGCTTTTGAGTCTTTTAAAAGGGACGGCCACGGATCTTGGGGAACCTTTAAATAAACAGGGTTTTGGGATGGTAAATCCCAGGGGCATGATGGAAGAACTGCGAAAAAGAGAATAATTTTCAGAAAACGACTTGACACATTTTGCATGATTGTATACAATCATACAAGTAAGCAATACAAAGAATGAGAAAGGCAGGTCAAGGTACGCCATGAGTTATTTAGGGGAAGACGAGAGCATGTTCGCCAACAGGCCGGTTTCCATGAACAGTAAAAACAATCTGTTACAGATCGAGGAGCACATGTACATTTTGGACGACGTTGAAAAACCCAACGTATTCCGTAACATGTTTCCTTATTCGGAGGTTCCCAAGATTCCGTTTAATGACAGGATCGTGCCTCATGACATGCCTAAGGATATTTTTATTACGGATACAACCTTCCGTGACGGACAGCAGTCCCGCGCTCCTTATACTACGGAGCAGATCGTGACCATCTACGATTATCTGCATAAATTGGGCGGCCCCAACGGGATGATCCGCGCCAGCGAATTTTTCCTGTATAGCAAAAAGGACAGGGATGCGGTTTATAAGTGCATGGAGCGGGGATATAAATTCCCTGAGGTGACCAGCTGGATCCGCGCCAGCAAGGAAGATTTCAAGCTGGTAAAGGAGATCGGCATGCCGGAGACGGGCATTCTCGTAAGCTGTTCGGATTATCACATTTTCCTAAAGCTGAAGATGAACCGCCGTCAGGCCATGGATCATTATCTGAGTGTCGTACGTGACTGCCTGGAGGAAGGCATCAGCGTCAGATGCCACTTGGAGGACATTACAAGAGCCGACATTTACGGTTACGTGGTACCTTTCTGCTTAGAGCTGATGAAGCTGATGGAGGAGTATAAGATCCCCATCAAGGTAAGAGCCTGCGATACCATGGGATATGGCGTTAACTTTCCCGGCGCGGTAATTCCCAGAAGCGTACAGGGCATCATCTACGCCATCCACGTTCATGCCGGCGTACCCAGCGAGCTCATCGAGTGGCATGGCCATAATGACTTCTATAAGGCCGTGGTGAACTCCACCACCGCATGGCTGTACGGATGCTCCAGCGTCAATACGTCCCTGTTTGGCATTGGCGAGAGAACGGGTAATACCCCTCTCGAAGCCATGGTATTTGAATATGCACAGCTTCGCGGCGACTTAAACGGCATGGATACCACCGTGATCACGGAGCTGGCGGAGTACTATGAGAAGGAGATCGGTTACCACATTCCCGAGAGAACGCCTTTTGTCGGCAAGAACTTCAACGTGACCCGCGCCGGCATCCACGCTGACGGCCTTCTGAAGAATGAGGAGATCTATAATATTTTTGACACGGAGAAATTCCTGAACAGGCCCGTGCTTTGTGCCATTTCCAATACCTCGGGCCTGGCAGGCATTGCACACTGGCTGAACACCTACTATAAGCTCAAGGGCGATAAGCAGGTCCAGAAGACGGATGACCTTGTAAAAGACCTGAAGGCCTGGGTCGATAAGGAATACGCAGACGGACGTGTTACGGTCATGACGGACAACGAGATCGTCGCGCAGGTGAACAAGGTTTGCCTGGAGAAGGGTTACAAGATCGGGGAATAGGCCAGAAAGGCAGGGTGACAGACATGGGTTACGACGTAAAAAAAGAAGTCACGGATAAGTATTCCCTTCGAGGCAGGGTGTTTCAAAAGCTCCGGGAGGATATCTTAAGCGGAAAATATGAGGAAAACGAAGAACTGAAGGAGGTTGCCATCGGCGAGGAACTGGGTTTGATCGGCTGCATGGCGGCCCTGCTCATTCTGGCGGCCATTGTGGTCCGCTGCCTGGTGGTGGCGGGTAAGGCCAAGACGCCGCTGGAGGCGTATATCTGCGTGGGTATGGCAGCCATGCTGATCTTCCAGACAATTATCAACGTGGGCATGTGCCTGTTCCTGATGCCGGTGATCGGCCTGACGCTGCCGTTTTTCAGCTACGGCGGTTCCTCACTGGTGACCCTCTATGCCGCCATGGGTGTGGTATCAGGCATCCAGAAGCGATCGCTGCCGGAATGGCTGCGATGAAAACCGATTGTGCGATCCCCCGGCTGGTCCGGGGGATTTCTTTGTGTCAGGGCGGTTGTAATCGCCGGCAATCCGTGATATACTATCATGGTATAATTAGGTGGTTTGTGGGCAGAATGGCTCTGCCCTGCCTGAGAAAGAGGTTACATATATGAAAGTCGTTGTTCTGGCGGGCGGTTTGAGTACCGAGCGCCATGTTTCCCTGGTCAGCGGTACCTGTGCCTGCCGCGCCCTGCGGGAAAAGGGCCACCGGGCGATCCTGGTGGATATGTTTCTGGGCCTGGAGAATTATCAGGGTCG
>ONSO01000067.1 GCA_900320485.1 uncultured Lachnospiraceae bacterium
ATTATGAAGGTCAACTGCTTGGAACGGCAAAGACTGCAGCAGATGGCACTTTTGATTTCCCAATATGGAGCAAAAGAGGTTAATTATGCGATCAAGATCGGAGATCAAATGATCTCGGGCGGAACGGGGAAAATGCGGATCAGGGAGATCACGTCCTTTCACGAACTGGTGGGAGCACAGCTTGGCGGATTGAGCAGATTGATTCAGACGTTTTCGGTTGTTCTTGCGATCGTGGTGGCAATCATTATTTTTGTCGTTCTGAATTTCCTGATCGTAGCCACCGTCAGAAGGCAGAGAAAGCGGTTTGGCATTCAAAAGGCCATGGGATATACAACCAAAGACGTGAAGAAACAAATGATCGCAAGACTTATGCCGGTGATCATCCCGGGAGTAATCCTGGGAACGCTTCTTACAATGCCGACGATGGAGCTTTTTCTCAATGCCGTTCTGGGACGGGGAAGCATTCAGGCGAGATATGCGCTTCTCATTCCGGTGGCCATCGGCATGATCCTGTATATTTATGCGTCGGCATGGCTTTCTGCAGACAAGGTGAAAAAGATTTCCGTGACGGAGCTGATGACGGAGTAAAAGCATTAAAAACGATCCGCTTCGGAGCTGATGACGGAGTAAAAGCATTAAAAACGATCCGAAAAGGCGGAAAAGAATAGGAAAAATGAGGGAAGAACAGTGAAAAAGAAGGTTTTAAGAGCGATACTGATTGCATGCAGCGCCTTTTGCATTTGCGGCGGGGCGCTTATGGGGACGGTCAGGGCGGAAAAGGCGGATCAGGGAGCAAGGACGGAGAAAGGCGTGGATGATACCGTTTACTGTGTCGGCTCCGTGAGTAAGGTGTACGTGACCGTGGCCGTGATGCAGCTTGTGGAGCAGGGAAAGGTAAGGCTGGATGACCCGGTCACGGAATACGTCCCGGATTTTGAGATGGCGGATGAACGCTACCGGGACATTACCGTCAGGATGCTGATGAATCATACCTCCGGGATCATGGGGACTACTTTTGAAAATGCCTTTTTGTTAAATGACGCGGAGAAAGATCGAGGAGAGATCGTATTAAAGAACCTTAAAGGACAAAGGCTTAAGGCTGCTCCGGGAAAGTATGCAGCCTATTGTAATGACGGGTTTGACCTTCTGCAGCTGATCGTAGAGAGGGTCAGCGGCATGGAGTACACGGCATACGTAAAAAAATACATTGCCGATCCGCTTGGCGCTAAGAGCATTGGAACTGCCTTAAGTATGTTTGAGGGCGACGGGGAGACGTGCGTCTACCATGGCGGGATCAATTACGGAAAGGAGTTTGTCGGTGCCCTGGGCGCCGGCGGCATCTATTCCACGGCCAGGGATACCTGTGAATTTGGAAGCGCGTTTTTTAAGGGGGATCACAGATTACTGTCGGAACAAAGTAAGAGGGAAATGAATGCCCTTTCCGTACGTGACCCTTACCAGGCGTATGGACTTGGCTGGGATATCGTAACGCTTCCCCAGTATGAAGAGGCAGGCGTCAAGGTCCTTGGGAAAGCCGGAGGAACCACTGGGCAGTATACTTTCCTGCAGGTTGCGCCGGAGGAAGAGATCAGCGTGTGCGTCGTATCCAGTGGCGGCTCCAGCACGTTTAATACGGCCGTGGCAGAGTGTCTTATGAACATTGCCCTGGAGGAGAAAGGCATTACGGTGAAAGAGGTTACCGTGCCGGAACCGGAGCTTTTAGAAAAGGTACCGGATGAATACCGGAAATATGAAGGGTATTATGGTGCGGGCCTTTCGGGAGGACTAACGGAAGTGACGTTTCCGGACATGAGATACATGCGTGTAAAAACAGGAATGGGAACCACCAGTGAAGAATTATTTGCCTATTCGGATCAGGGTTTTGTAAAGGTGAACGGTGACGTGGAATCCCGGAGCGTTATGCCGGATAAGAATTACACGGTATTTTCGTTTCGGGAACAAGGCGGAAAATGCTACGCCGTCCGGCACGAGATCCCATACAATAGGGGACTGTTAAGGGAAGAAACTGCGTATTATTGCGGCGAAAAGCTGGAAGAAAACCCGGTTTCCGAGACGGCTTTGAACGCATGGAAGAAAAGGGCAGCGGAAAGCTATGAGGTTTATTCCGAGAAGTATTCCTCAGACCATTACAGAACCCCCATTTTCAAAATGAAGGTCATGGAAGAGGGCTATGTTGTTTGCAGCCTGTCGGAAGGAGATGCGGTGATGAAAATCAAGGATGCAACGCATCTGGAGTCCTTTACCACGGTTCCGGGAGATTTAAACAGGGATCTTTTCGAACTATGCGCAGACGAGGAAGAGAACGTGCACGCGACCTTAGGAATGTCGTATCAGCGGACGTCCGGGAATGAGAAGCTTACGGCACGGGTAACGGAGGTCCCTTTACAGACGGGGCAGGCCGCATGGTTTGACGTGGATGATGCCATTGCCAATTCCTGCATAACGGTGGAGCGGCCGGAAAACAGCGCAATCTATGTTTATGACAGGTTTGGAGAGGTAACGTATTCCAGCCAGATGATCGAATGGCATACAAGCATACCGCTTCCAAAGGGAGGCAGAGTTGTCTTTGCCGGAGAAGACGGCGGCGTTGTCAGGATAGACTATGAAGCAGCAGATTGATAAAATCGTTTCCGGGAGATACTTGTGAAAGCGGCAAATTGACGGCGGCCATAAAAAATACAAGGATATACAAAGGATGGCAAGAAAAGACATTGACTTTTCCGCTGAAAATCGGTAGGCTGGATGTAGAATGCGGTGCAGGGAATGGACGAGATCATGGCGCCGCAGAGGATCAGGAAGGAAAAGGAGGTCATCCATGGAATTTAGAAATGACAATGGCGCACTTGTGTTTAAGCGTGCCGGTGAGACGGTTCGGATCGAAGCCTGGGGAGAGAATTCCTTAAGAGTTCGCGCCACCATGCTGCCGGAGTTTACGGGAAATGACTGGGCACTTACGGAAAAGCCTGCCGTAACGGAAGGAAAAGTTGAGTTTTTTGAAAGAGACCACTGGGTGGGAGACGGCAATATCGATAAGAGACAGTATGCTTCCATCACCAACGGAAAGATCCGCGCGGAAGTAAACTTTGTGGGAATTATCTCTTTCTTTGAAGGAGAAAGGCTCCTTCTCCGGGAGTATTACCGTTCCTATGACGGTACCATTTCTCAGGGAAGCCGGTGCCTTAAGCTGGTAAACCGTGAATGGAAGGGAATCATCGGCGGTACCGGTTATACCCTGAATCTGAAATTTGATGCCAATGACGGTGAGAAGATCTATGGCATGGGCCAGTATCAGCAGTCCTACATGGACATGAAGGGGTGCGTGCTGGAATTGGCACAGAGAAATTCCCAGGCGTCCGTGCCTTTTTATATCAGCAACAAGGGCTATGGCATGCTGTGGAACAACCCTGCAGTGGGCCGCGTAAGCTTTGCAAATAACTATACCGAGTGGATCGCAAGGTCTACCAGACAGATGGATTATTGGATCACCGCAGGCGCTACGCCCAAGGAGATTCTGACCACTTATACCGCTGTCACCGGCAGAGCACCTAAGTTCCCTGAGAGCCTTATGGGACTTTGGCAGTGCAAGCTTCGCTACAGAACCCAGGAAGAGGTTTTGGAAGTGGCGCATGCTTATCAGAAGGAAGGCATCAAGATCGACATGATCGTGATTGACTTTTTCCACTGGACGGTGCAGGGGGACTGGAAGTTTGACAAGACCTATTGGCCGGATCCCAAGGCCATGGTGGACGAGCTTCATTCCATGGGCATTAAGGTCATTGTCTCCGTATGGCCTTCCGTTGACCGTAAGAGTGAAAATTTCTATCCCATGATGGATCGGGGACTTCTCATCAAGACGGAGCGGGGCGCCGCCCAGACCTATGATTATCAGGGGGATTGCGTGGAGATCGATCCCTTTAATCCGGAGTGCCGCGAGTACGTATGGGAAGTATGCAAGAGAAATTATTATGACCTTGGATTTGACGGATTCTGGCTGGATAATTCCGAGCCGGATTACGGCGTATATGATTTTGAAAACTATCGCTACAGTATCGGGCCTGCGCTGGAGTGTAGCAATCTTTATCCCCAGATGTACAGCCGCGTGTTCAACGATCCCATGAGCAAGATGGGAGACGGCACGGTGGTGAACCTGATGAGATGTGCCTGGGCGGGAAGCCAGAAATACGGCAACGTGATCTGGTCCGGCGACGTGCCTTCCACCTTCTACTCCTTCAAGGAGCAGGTGATGGCCGGCCTGAACATGGGCCTTGCGGGAATTCCCTGGTGGACCACGGACATTGGCGGATTTATGACGGATGACGTAAAGGATCCCGATTTCCGTCAGCTTCTGATCCGCTGGTATCAGTTTGCGGTATACTCTGCAGTGCTTAGAATGCACGGCGACAGAGGACCCTACAACATTCCCGCGCTGGATGACCGTGACTGGGGCGGCGGATATCTGCACACCGGCCAGCCCAACGAGCTTTGGAGCTACGGCGAGGATAATTACAAGATCATGCGCAAGTATTATGACGTCCGCATTGCCATGCATGACTATATTAAGAGCCTGTACGAAGAGGCATCCGCAAACGGCGCACCCCTGATCCGTACCATGTTCTTCGAATTCCCGGAGGATGAAAAGTGCTGGGAATTAAATGACCAGTACATGTTTGGCGCAAAGTATCTTGTGGCACCCATTTTTGAACTGAATCAGTTTAGCCGCGAGGTTTATCTGCCTGCAGGCCAGTGGAAGCTTACCAGCGACGGAACCGTTTTTGAGGGCAGTCAGACCGTGACGGTGGATGCTCCCATTGAGTACATGCCCGTGTTTGAGAAGCTTTGAGAAAAGACGCAGATAAATGGCGGAAGATAAGATTTTCGAAAAAAGAGCAGGAGAAAGCATGGAGCCAAATAAGAACTATAAATCTGGATTTGTGACGTTGATCGGGCGTCCCAACGTTGGAAAGTCCACTTTGATGAATCATCTCATCGGGCAAAAGATCGCCATTACGTCAAATAAGCCACAGACCACGAGAAACCGCATCCAGACGGTGCTGACGCTTGATGAGGGTCAGATCGTGTTTCTGGACACGCCGGGAATCCATAAGGCAAAAAATAAGCTTGGGGATTACATGGTGAACGTGGCGGAGCGCACCCTGAACGAGGTGGACGTGATCTGCTGGCTGGTGGAGCCGACAACCTTTATCGGAGCGGGAGAGAGACACATCATCGAGCAGCTTCAAAAGACAAAGACGCCGGTGATCCTTGTGGTCAATAAGATGGACACCGTAAAAAAGGAAGAGCTTCTTCCCTGCATTGACGTCTATCGCAAGGAATATGATTTTGCGGAAATTGTTCCCGTATCGGCACTTAGGAGCGTCAACACGGAGGAGCTGATAGGATGTATCCTGAAGTATCTTCCCTATGGAGAACCTTTTTATGACGAGGATACCATCACGGACCAGCCCATGCGTCAGATCGTGGCGGAGATGATCCGGGAGAAGGCGCTTAGGTGTCTTGATGAGGAAATTCCCCATGGCGTTGCCGTGACCATCGAAAGCATGAAGGAAAAAGGGGATATCTGTCACATAGAGGCAACCATTATCTGTGAAAAGGATTCCCACAAGGGAATTATCATTGGTAAGGGCGGTCAAATGCTTAAGAAGATCGGTTCCAAGGCAAGGCCGGAGATCGAGGATCTTTTGGAAATGCAGGTGAACCTTCAGCTTTGGGTCAAGGTGAAGAAGGATTGGCGCGACAGCGACGTGCTTATGAAGAATTTTGGCTATAATCCCAAGGATGCCAAAGGGAAAGATTAAAATGAATTTTTTGGCAGAATAAGTTTCAGCCGGAGGCAAATCCTAAGAAGAGACGGAAAACAAACCGTCTTGGGGAGGAATGCCGGAATGAATGGTTTGGAGCGGGACAGGGAACGGCTTTTGCGGGCTGAGGCTTTCCGGGAGGAATTTGCCGCCGAAAGCATGCCACGGACGCACCGGGAGACTTGGGAGGCGTTTGCCGCGTCAGGAAAGATCGAGGATTATCTGAGATTTGTCCGGGAAGACCCGGAACGAAACGTAATTGACTGAGAAGTGGAGGGCGAGATGCAGGATTTTCTTTTTGTGACCGGATTGGTCTTGAAACAGTCGCCCTCCGGGGAATATGACAGAAGGGTGACGATCCTTACCCGGGAGAGGGGAAAGATCGTTGCCTTTGCCAGAGGCGCAAGAAGGCAGGGGAATAAGCTGGCGGCAGCCACGAATTCCTTTGCCTTCGGCACGTTTAAACTGTACCAGGGCAGAGATGCCTATACGCTGGCGGATGCAGAGATCCGCAACTATTTTGAGAACCTCATGAGTGACTATGAGGGAGCCTATTACGGCATGTACTTTGCGGAGGTGGCTGATTATTATTCCAGGGAAAACAATGACGAACGCATGATGCTTGGGCTTACGTATCAATCCTTAAAGGCCCTTTCCGCGCCATCCATTCCAAGACCTCTGGTTCGCGTCATTTTTGAATGTAAGGCCATTGCCGTTAACGGGGAATATCCCGGGGCGCCAAGGGACCGCGGCCTTTCGGAATCAGCGGTTTATGCCTTGGATTACATAGGTTTTAGCAGTCTTGAGAAGTTATATACTTTCACCGTGACGGAGAGCGTTTTAAGGGAGCTTCAGGCCGTAGCGGAGGAATATTGCAGAAAATATATGCGACATGAGTTCAAAAGTCTTGAAATTATCAAAAGTCTGTGTTGAAATTTTCCCCCAATTTAGTTATAATAATGTGCAGATTTCTTGCAGGGTTCCATCCGCAGGAAATCTGAATATTTTGGAAGGCTGGTTGTAACGTGAGAAAACAAGGGAGTTTCGTCGCCAAAGCTGGGATGCTTTTGAGCCTTTTCCTATTGCTTTCCGGATGTGGCGGTAAGGATTCCTGGAAAGAGTGGAAAGCGGATCAGCTTGAAATAAATAAAGACGGGCAGGTCATTTACTGCGTCGTTGACGGCTTTGAAAAAAATATCTATGACGTCGACGAATTGACGGGCATGGCCGTTGCGGAAGCTGCGGAATTTAACGGCAAGAATAAAACCGGAGATGCAGCGCCGGTGACCGTGCTAGACGTATCCAGGCTGGAAGAGGAGCAGGATAAGGTTCGGGTCGTATATCGGTTTGACACGGGGGCTTCCTATACCGCATTTCAGGGGGAGACGCTTGTTTACGAGACTTTGGAGGAAGCGGTGACGAAAAAGCACGTATTTAGCGGTTCCGTCTTATATAACGGGGAGAATTCCCTGACTCTGGATGAACCGGGGCGCGTGAAATACAGGACAAAGCACGTGGTGGTCACGGACGCAAAGGCGCTGATCCATCTGCCGGAGGAAGTACTTTATTGCAGCCACGGCGTGACCATCCTAAAGGACGGAAGCGTGGATACCACGGGATGCGAGGACACGGCGGTGATCCTTTTGAAAAAATAATTTTTGGAACATGACAGGCCTTGACAGAGTCAGGGACTGCGATGATAAATATTTAGAGGGAAGAGAAGAGGAAAAAGTATGGAAAAGACAATGGAAAAAATCGTTGCGTTGGCAAAGGCCAGAGGTTTTGTGTATCCCGGTTCCGAGATCTATGGCGGACTTGCAAATACCTGGGATTACGGTAATCTTGGCGTAGAGCTCAAGAACAACGTAAAGAAGGCATGGTGGCAGAAATTCGTGCAGGAGAATCCTTATAACGTGGGCGTTGACTGCGCAATTCTGATGAACCCCCAGACTTGGGTGGCCAGCGGCCATTTGGGCGGCTTTTCCGATCCTCTGATGGATTGTAAAGAGTGCCATGAGCGTTTCCGCGCAGACAAGCTCATCGAAGATTACTGCGAGGAGAAGGGCATTGTGCTCGAAGAGAGCGTTGACGCATGGAGTCAGGAGAAGATGAAGAATTTCGTGGAAGAGCAGAACATTCCCTGCCCTACCTGCGGTAAGCACAACTTCACCGACATCCGCCAGTTCAACCTGATGTTCAAGACCTTCCAGGGCGTTACCGAGGATGCAAAGAATACCGTTTACCTGCGTCCTGAAACCGCTCAGGGTATCTTCGTAAACTTTAAGAACGTACAGAGAACTTCCAGAAAGAAGCTTCCCTTCGGCATTGGCCAGATCGGTAAATCCTTCCGTAACGAGATCACGCCCGGTAACTTTACCTTCCGTACCAGGGAATTTGAGCAGATGGAGCTGGAGTTCTTCTGCAAGCCCGGCACGGACATGGAGTGGTTCCAGTATTGGAGAGGGTTCTGCCGCGACTGGCTCTTCTCACTTGGCATGAAGGAGGAGGAGATCCGTCTGCGCGACCACAGCCCTGAGGAGCTTTGCTTCTACAGCAAGGGTACCACGGACATTGAGTTCCTGTTCCCCTTCGGCTGGGGCGAGCTTTGGGGCATTGCCGACAGAACCGATTACGACCTGAACCAGCATCAGAAGACCTCCGGTGAGGACATGACTTATTTTGATGACGAGACCAATGAGAAGTATATTCCTTACGTGGTTGAGCCTTCCCTGGGCGCAGACCGCGTGGTATTGGCATTCCTCTGTGCAGCCTATGACGAGGAGGAGCTTGAGGGCGGCGACGTGAGAACCGTACTTCATTTCCATCCCGCACTGGCACCCGTAAAGATCGGCGTTCTGCCTCTTTCCAAGAAGCTGAATGAGGGTGCTGAGAAGATCTATGCGCAACTTTGCAAGAAGTATAACTGTGAGTTTGATGACAGAGGCAACATTGGTAAGAGATATCGCCGTCAGGACGAGATCGGTACGCCTTTCTGCGTGACCTATGATTTCGACTCCGAGACCGACGGCTGCGTGACCGTACGTTTCCGCGACTCCATGGAGCAGGAGCGCGTCGCCATCGCAGACCTTGACGCATACTTCGCTGACAAGTTTACGTTCTAATGATGAACTTGGGGATTGCAAATGATTTAATAGTTAGATAGAAGGAGAAAAGCATGAAAAAGTTTACTTCTACTGAGCTGAGGAAGGCTTGGAAGCAATTTTACGCTGAACGCGGACACAAGGACGTGGGAGCGGTTTCTTTGGTTTCGGACGGTTCCACGGGCGTTATGTTCAACGTGGCCGGCATGCAGCCTCTGATGCCTTATCTGCTTGGTGAAAAACATCCCATGGGTACCAGACTTTGCAACGTCCAGGGATGCGTCAGAACCAACGACATTGACTCCGTAGGTGACAAGAGCCACGGCACCTTCTTTGAGATGCTGGGAAGCTGGAGTCTTGGCGATTATTTCAAGAAAGAGCGTTGCCAGTGGAGCTTTGAACTTCTGACGGAGCTCTTTGGCTTTGATGCGGATCACCTTGCTGCAACCGTTTTTGCAGGTGATGAGAATGCGCCCAGGGATGAGGAGGGCGCACGGTACCGCATTGAATCCGGTTTTAGAAAGGATCGCATTTTCTATCTTCCCGCTGAGGATAACTGGTGGGGCTTGGAATATGGTCCCTGCGGCCCTGACAGCGAAATGTTTTACGTAAAGGACGTTCCGCCTTGTGGGCCTGACTGTAAGCCCGGATGTCATTGCGGCAAATACACGGAAGTTGGAAACGACGTGTTCATGCAGTACGAAAAGCATCATGACGGCAGTCTTACTCCCCTAAAGCAGAAGAACGTGGATACCGGTTGGGGCATGGAGAGAATCCTTGCGTTCCTGAACGGTTTTGACGACGTGTATAAGATCGACGTGCACGCGCCGGCCATTGCCTATATTGAAAAGGCCAGCGGCATTGCCTATGACAGTGACGAGAAGATGACCAGATCCATGAGGATCCTGGCAGACCATACGAGAACTGCAGTAATGCTCATCGGTGACGAGAAAAAGCTTCTGCCCTCCAACGCCGGCGCAGGTTACGTTCTTCGCCGCCTGATCCGCCGTGCCGTAAGGCATGCAAGGGCACTTGGCCTTCAGAAAGAGAACATTTTGAAGGTGGCCGAAAAATATATCGACGTTTATGCGGAGAGCTATCCCCTGGTGAAGAAAAACCAGGAGTTTATCCTTTCCGAGCTTGGCAAGGAGATCGAGCGCTTTGAGGCAACGCTTGAGAACGGCATGAAGGAATTCGGCAAGATCCTGGAGCAGGCTAAGGCTGACAAGGTTACGGAGATTGACGGAAAGTCTGCCTTTTATCTGTACGATACCTTTGGATTTCCCATTGAGCTTACCGTGGAGCTGGCACAGGAAGAGAAGCTTTCCGTGGATGAGGCAGGCTTTGCCGCAGCCATGGAGGAGCAGAAGGCCAAGGCCCGTGAGAATGCAAACTTCTCCGCAAAGCTTTCCACCGACGCAAATCTCTTTGAGGATCTTGGAGAGACTTTTACCACGGAATTTGTAGGCTATGACGTGATCATGAACGATACCGTCATTGCAGCGCTTGCTGATGGCGAAACGCGTAAGGACAGCCTTTCCGAGGGTGAAAAGGGTACCGTTGTGGTTCCCTTCACCGCATTTTATGCAACCATGGGCGGCCAGAAGGGCGACTTTGGCGTGATCCGCGGACAGAATGGAACGTTTGAGGTGGAGGAGACCATAAAGCTCCCCGGCGGCAAGGTAGGCCACGTGGGAAAGGTTGCGTCCGGCAGGATTTCCGTAAATGACCACGTTCGCATGGAGGTCGATGCCGCTAATCGAGCAAGTACTTGTAAGAACCATACGGCAACGCATCTGCTTCAGGCAGCCCTTCAGCAGGTTCTTGGAGATCAGGTGCATCAGCAGGGCTCCTATCAGGACGGGTTAAGAACCAGATTTGACTTTAGCTTCTCCCGCGCCATGACGGAGGAGGAGATCGCTGAGGTAGAAGAGATCGTAAACCGGAAGATCTTGGAAGACATTCCCGTCGTTACGGACGTGATGAATATTGAAGAGGCAAAGAAGAGCGGGGCCATGGCTCTGTTTGGCGAGAAGTACGGTGAGGTGGTACGCGTAGTTTCCGTAGGGGATTTCTCCAAGGAATTCTGCGGCGGTACTCACGTAAAGAGAACCGGCGACATTGCCTCCTTCAAGATCCTTTCCGAGAGCGGCATTGCAGCCGGCGTACGCAGAATTGAGGGGCTTACCGGCGCAAACGTCATTGAGCATTACAAGGCGATGGAAGAAACCTTGAAGCAGGCTGCAGCCGCAGCAAAATCCACCACGGCAAACCTTGTGGAAAAGATCCAGCATCTGCAGGCTGAGGTAAAGGCACTTTCTTCCGAAAATGAGTCCCTGAAGTCCAAGCTGGCGCAGAATTCCCTTGGCGACGTGATGGATCAGGTGAAGGAAGTAAAGGGCGTAAAGCTCCTTGCAACCAGCGTTGCCGGCGTGGACGTGAATGGACTGCGCGACCTTGGCGACCAGTTAAAAACAAAGCTTGGCGAGGGAGTAGTAGTACTTTTGTCTGAACAGGATGGCAAGGTGAACATGATCGCCATGGCTACGGACGGCGCCGTAAAGGCCGGTGCGCATGCAGGAAACCTGATCAAGGGAATTGCGGCGCTGGTAGGCGGCGGTGGCGGCGGACGCCCCAACATGGCGCAGGCCGGCGGCAAGAACCCTGCAGGAATCCCTGCAGCCATTGAGGAAGCCGCAAAGGTACTGGAAGCGCAAGTTTAGAATTGTTACAAAAAACAGTTGACGAATGAATTTTTTATGATATAATGTCATTAGTGTGCGTGATGAGCGCCACAAAAAATAACCCAATCAGTCAGAAATGCTAGCGGGACTGAAGGGAGGTCGGGTGTAGAACATGTCTAATATTATCGTAAAAGAAAACGAGACTTTGGATAGTGCATTGCGCCGCTTCAAAAGAAGCTGTGCAAAGGCAGGTATTCAGCAGGAGATTCGTAAGCGTGAGCACTACGAGAAGCCTAGCGTGAAGCGCAAGAAGAAGTCTGAGGCTGCAAGAAAGCGCAAATATAACTAAAAAGCAAAAATCCCCAGCCGATCGCGACTGGGGATTTTGGTTAAAAAAATACTTGAGAAGATAACGTATTTGGGAGAATAACGTGCCATGATCTGGTTGGAAGAAATACGAAAAATTGATGCCTATCATTTTTTCGCTCTTTTTGCCATATACAGCATGATGGGGTGGCTGATCGAATCCATATACATGTCCATTTGTAACCGCAGGGTAACAAACAGGGGATTTGGACGCGGGCCCTTTTGCCCCATTTATGGTTTTGGCTGCATAGGCGGATATTTGATTTTTGCGCCTTTCCGCGGGAAATACCTGTGGATCTATATAGGAGGCTGCATAGTAGCGACTACCTTTGAGTTTATCGTCGGAAAGCTGATGATTAAATTTTTGGGAGAACTGTGGTGGGATTACAACAATAAACCCTTTAACTATAAGGGGATCATCTGCCTGGAAAGTACCCTGGCATGGGGAATCTATGCGCTTGTTGTAGTGCACGTGCTCCACGGCGCCATGATGCGGCTTGTGGATTCCCTGGATAAGAGGCTTGTGATCCTGATGTTGATCGTTATCTATTTTCTGGTGTTTGTGGATTACGTGGTGCAGTTCAGCGAAATCTTTGGCTGGCCAAAGGCATTGGGTGGAAAAGGCATGAAGGAAAAGCCTGACATTAGCCGCGCCAATCGAGTAAATCATCCCGACGGAAAATAATCCTGCNAATTTCACATAGGTCTAAATTCGGCCATGCCATCATATACTGAAGTAATTCAGAATAGGAGGCATGGCCGTTTTGATGCAGCTAAAAATTTGGAAAAAAGAAGCGAAACTAAGGAAGAGGGGCCTGGCATTGGTGACGGCATTGCTGATTGCCCTGACGGCGTGGAAACCCATGCACGCGCAGGCACAAATAGAAGTCACGGCGCCCTCCGTCATTTTGATCGAGAGGTCTACGGGGAGTACCATCTTTGAGAAGAATGCCGATGAAAGGAGAAGCCCTGCCAGCATTACTAAGATCATGACGCTACTTGTGACCTTTGATCAGATCAGAGCCGGTAAGGCAGATCTTACGGACAGTGTTCTTGTCAGTGAGCATGCGGCTTCCATGGGTGGTTCCCAGGTCTATCTGGCGCAGGGTGAGGTACAGACTCTTGACGTGATGCTGAAGTGCATCGCCGTGGCATCAGGGAATGACGCGAGCGTTGCCGTGGCGGAACACGTGGCGGGGAGCGAAGAAGCTTTTGTAAAGATGATGAATGATAAGGCGCAGGCCCTTGGCATGACGGGAAGTCACTTTGTCGACTGCTGTGGCCTGACGGATTCGGATGACCATTACGTTACGGCCAGGGACGTGGCCGTCATGTCCAGGGAACTGATCACGGAATACCCGGAAATCTATGATTATTCCGGAATTTGGATGGAGGACATTACTCACGTGACAAGGCAGGGAAGTTCAAAATTTACCTTAAGCAGCACCAATAAGCTTTTGAAACGATATCAGTATTGTACGGGGTTAAAAACCGGTTCCACCCAGAAGGCGAAATATTGCATTTCAGCTACTGCTTCAAGGGATGGCATCGATCTCATTGCCGTAGTTCTTGGGGCGGAGGAGCCAAAGACCAGGTTTTCAGAGGCACAAATGCTTCTTACGTATGGATTTGGAGCCTGTAGGCTTTACAGGGATGAGGTGCCGCCGGAGCTTCCCACATTGCCGGTGAAAAACGGACTGGAGGAGAAAATTCAGCTAAGGTATGAGGAAAACTTTACGTATCTGGATCTGGAGGGACTTCCCTTTGACGAGATCGAAAGAAGACTGGAGTTGCCAAAGGAAGTGCAGGCGCCCGTTACGGAAGGGGAAGTGGCAGGCTACGTGGTCTATTCCTGCCGCGGTGCGCAGCTTGGCCAACTTCCCGTTTATTATCAAACAACCATTGACAAAGCGGGTTTTGGAGATTTTTTTCTCTTTTGCGTCCGCAAAGACGCGCTCGATGGTCTGGGATCGCAGGGCGTAGGTTGCCTTGCCCAGGGGCGAATGTCGGACGTCCTCCGCCCGTTCTATGTACTGATGCCAGATGTGGCGCTCAACGATTTTGGTGCACTGTCGGCTTTGGGTGCAGCGTTCACGGACAGGGCAGTTTTTGCAAACGTAGCTCTTGCTCTTGTATTCCCGGTATCCATCGCGGTTGGTGGTCGCGTAGCTCAGAACTTTGTTCTGCGGACAAAGTACACAATCGTAATATTCATCGTAAACATATTCATACCACGGCAAATTGCCGTTCTTTGTCATCGGGCGCTTATAGGGCAGGGACGGGATTCTTCCGCTGTCAAAGATTTGTTTGCAGATCCATGGAGTTTTGTATCCTGCATCGGCTGTGACCACCTGTACCTCCGGGTAGTGCTCCGTCAGTCGCTCAAATACCGCATCAAACGCAACGCTGTCGTGGACATTGCCGGGAGTGACCTCCGTTTCCAGCACGTAGCCGCGCCTGTCGCAGACAGTATGTGCCTCATATGCGAAGCACTTCTTGTGTTCGCCTTTGTGAAAGACGCCGCTCTCCGGGTCGGTTGTGGATTCAATCACCGTTTTCTGCTTCGGAGATGCCGAAGGTGTGTCATCGTCATCATCCTTCTTCAGCGGCTTCTTCCCATGCGCGGAACGGTCCGCTTCGATCTCCTCGTCCAATTGCTCCTGATAATGCTTCGCTGCTATGGGGATCGATTTTTTCACATGCTTCTTCAAGTTCGCGTTCGCTTTGATGTGCGTTCCGTCCACGAACACCACCTCCGGCGACAGGTATCCTGCACGCGCGACTTCTTCCAGTATCCACCGGAACACGCCTTCGATTACTTCGGCTGTGAAGCGATTCCGGAAGGCGTAGCTGACCGTTGCAAAGTGCGGCAGACGCTGCGACATGGTATATCCCAGAAACCAGCGATAGGCCACATTCACTTCTGCATCTCTCAGAGTCTGTCGCAGAGACCGGATCCCGAACAGATGCTGGATCATCACCAGCTTGAACAGCACTACCGGGTCACAGCTGGGCCGGCCATTGTCCTCACAGTACAAATCTTCTACCAGATCGTAGATGCGCGTGAAATCCACCGCCGCGTCGATTTTCCGCAGCAGATGGTCTTGGGGTACCAGCATGTCCACACACAGCATCTCGATTGCCTGCCGCTGTTCGGTTTCTCTCTTCAGCATCTTCATCACCTGTTCCCATTATATCAAAAAAGGCCGCTTTGTGCGACCTTTTTTGACAGGCTGAGGCGCACCCTTTCGGGTGCGCCGCAGCTTGTCAAAAAAGATTTTGACAAGCTGGTGGACGGGGGAGCAAGCTCCCCCGCCAGGTGCCGCGTCTCAAATCTTCGGTTTGAGCCGTCGGCAGTTTCGCCTTCGGCGAAACCTGAAAACCCTTTGGGTTTTCAGCCTTCCTGCCACCCCTACCAGTTTTTGCTGAAATCT
>ONSO01000119.1 GCA_900320485.1 uncultured Lachnospiraceae bacterium
GCAAAGAGAGGTGTGTGGCGTGACGGAGGAACAAAGGGAGTGGAGGGGAGCCAGGGAGGCGCTGGTCGATGCGGTGACGGCCCTGGGATTTCCGGAGAGCCTTGGAAATGAACTTGCAAAGAACCTTGGAAGCCCCAAGGCCATGGAGAGGATGACCGCCTATTTATGGTACGAAAAACCGAAAAAGGTCGAGATTGTCATAGATGAAATGCTGGCCATTAAGAGCGAGATCGATGACTGGCGCAAGAGGAAGGAAAGTCAGGAGGCCAGTGCCAGATATTATGCCATGAGGCGCAGGGGCCCCTTGGGAGAGGAAGACTTATCATGAAAAAAGAAGAAAAAACAAACGTCCTTCGCGTGCTGGACGGAAAGAAGATTGCTTATGAGAGCCATGCGTACGAGCCGGATGCGACCCTGACGGGGGAGGAGATCGCCGGGATCCTTGGTGAGGACGCGGCATGCGTTTTTAAGACTCTGGTGACCCAGGGAAAATCGAATCAATATTACGTATTTGTGGTACCGGTGCGTGAGGAACTGGACCTAAAGAAGGCAGCGAAGGCGGCAGGCGAAAAGTCCATCGCCATGATCAAACAAAAAGAGCTTTTGCCCCTGACGGGCTACGTACACGGCGGTTGTTCCCCTATTGGCATGAAAAAACAGTTTCCTACTTTTTTGCACGAGACGGCAGGAGATTTGGAGAAGATCTTTGTCAGCGCCGGCAGGGTGGGACTTCAGGTGGAACTGGCAACGGAGGATTTAAGAAAGGTTGTAAACTGCAAAATGGCAGACATCGTAACAGGGAGGATGGAAGAATGATCAAACACGTAATCTTGTGGAAACTGAAGGATGAGTATTCAGCAGAGCGGAAGGAAGAGATCAAGAAGGGCATTAAGGAAGGGCTTGAGGGCCTTCAGGGAACCATTCCCGGACTTTTGGAAATTCACGTCAATACCTGCCCTTTGGCAAGCTCTAATTGCGACTTGATGTTGGATTCCTCTTTTGAAACCGAGGAGGCTCTGAAGGGGTATGCGGTTCATCCTGCCCACGTGGCCGTGGCGGACGGAAAGGTAAGACCCTATACCGCCGGCAGGACTTGCATGGACTATGAAGCATAAATGATGGCACTTAATTGTAACGGGCAGGGGGATTCTTTCCTCTGCTCGATTTTTTTGATGCGCGTCTTGATGCGACGTCAGCAGAAGAATATAATGATAATTGACACGACGTCGGGCTGTATTTTTTTCTAAAAAACAAAGTGCCGGATTATTTGTTTATCCGCGTGCCCTTTGCGTTTCTGGATTATGAGAAGGTGGGCGCGTTGGTTTTTCTGGAGAATCTTTTGATCCTGATCTTTTGGGCTTACGTGGGGGCGCAGGGAGCGATCCTGTGCAGAAATGCTCATGCAAGAGGGCAGGAGAAGAATAATCCTCTGTTGCCGGTAATGTTTCTTATGATGGCGATCATCTTGGGACTTGTACTTAGCATAACGTTAAGAGACGACAAAGAGCAGGGGTTCAATAATGTGGGATGGGGAGGTAATGAGGGTGACGCGGCATATTCTAAGGCCGTGGAAATGGAACCAAAGAATTTCCGCAACCGGAATCCGGCGGTAAGACAATAAGAAGCTTTAGCGCTCGAGGGAGTGATAAGGCTTCTTTTTTCTTGACGTGAGGGTGGTTTGCAGGTATGATGGGATCATAGATAATATCAATATGGTAATAAGAAGAGGCGCACAATGGAAAAGCGAAAAATCCCCGAGGAAGAACTTGAATATTTAAGAAACTATGACGTGACACAATTTGAAAGACCATCCGTGACGGCAGACATGGCCGTATTTGCCGTGATGGATGAATCGGAAACGGATGCTGACGGCAAGGGGACGGTGAATTACCGGAAGGATCCCGTGCGGGAGCTGCAGATCCTTTTGGTGAAGAGGGCATCCCACCCGTTCCGGAATTGCTGGGCATTGCCCGGAGGCTTTTCCGTAAAAGGGGAGAGCAGTGAAGAGACGGCGCTTCGGGAGTTGGGAGAGGAGACTGGCGTGACGGATGCGTATCTTCGGCCCTTTGGAGTATTCAGCGAGCCCGGAAGGGATCCGCGGGGCTGGATCATCTCCCATGGATATCTCGCCCTCATTGACGGCGGGAAATACCGCCTGCATGCCGGAACCGATGCCTGGGAAGCGGCGTGGTTTCGCCTTGGCGTGACCAGCAGGGAAATCTCAAGAAATGAGCCGGGGAAGGCTTTTCTGGGGGAGCAGTTTACCGGAAAGGCGAAGAAGGCTTCTCAGGGGGAGCAGTTTAACGGAAAGGCGGGGAAGGCTTCTCAGGGGGAGCAGTTTAACGGAAAGGCGAAGAAGGCTTCATGCAAGGAGAAGTCAGCGGGCGAAAAACTGGCGGTTGAGGCGCCCATGACTGGGAAACAGACAGACGAGAGGCCTGATATCGATGAAGTGAAAGACGTAACGGTTATCGAAATCCTGCATGAGCTTTCTTTTTATCAAAGGGAACGTCAGCTGGAGCTTCAGGTGACGGTGAAAGAGACCAAGCGTTTTTCGAGGCTGCATGGGTATTCCGAGTTTGAAATCGTGGATGCGGGAGAGCTGGCCTTTGATCATGCAAAGATCATTTTGAAGGCCTGGCAGACACTGCGCCGGGAGACGGAGAGCTCAGGGCGCATTGTATTTGACCTGATGCCGGAAAAGTTTACGCTAAATCGTCTTCAGCGGGCCTTTGAACTGATTTTGGGAAGGGAACTTTTAACGGCAAACTTCCGAAGAAAAATGGCGCCGCTGGTTTTGGAGACGGAGGAAGAAGTCGCGGGAGTCGGCCACCGTCCGGCGAAGCTTTTTGTAAGAAACCCGGAGGAGTTTTACTCGTGAGAGTGATTGGATCAGATAAAAAACGGTGAAAGTTTTTTTGCTGCGTCAATGTGTTTCCAGAACATGGTGCAAGTCAGGGAGAGCCCCAAAATGACTGCATGAAATGCAAAAATGAAAAGCGTGCAGTCGAGAAGGCTGGGAAATGACTGCATGAATTCCAAAAACGGAAAGCTTGCAGTCGAAGGAGCTGGGAGATGACTGCATGAATTACGAAGACGGAAAGTGTGCAGTCGAGAAGGTCGGGAAATGACTGCATGAAATACAAAAATGAAAAGCGTGCAATCGAAGGAGCTGGGAGATGACTGCATGAATTCCGAAAACGGAAAGTGTGCAGTCGAAGGAGCTGGGAGATGACTGCATGAATTACGAAGACGGAAAGTGTGCAGTCGAAAGAGCTGGAAAACGACTGCATGAAATCTGAAAACGGAAAGCTTGCAGTCGAGAAGGCCGGGAAATGCCTGCATGAAATACAAAAATGAAAAACATGCAGTCGAGAAGGCGGGGAGATGACTGCATGAATTCCAAAAACGGAAAGTGTGCAGTCGAAGGAGCTGGGAGATGACTGCATGAATTCCAAAAACGGAAAGTGTGCAGTCGAAGGAGCTGGGAGATGACTGCATGAATTCCGAAAACGGAAAGTGTGCAGTCGAAAGAGCTGAAAAATGACTGCATGAATTCTAAAGATGGAAAATTGACAGTAAAGGATCAAGAGAAAATACGGTCAAAGCGGTAAAAACGGAAAATTGACCGTAAAACGCAGATGCCGCAATGAGATAGAATAACGGAACGGCTTGGGCATGACAGGTGGTGTACCAGACTGGATCAAGATTCTTTGGCTTTTTTTTGAGAGTTCCATAATGAGGCAAGCAGTAAACGCAATGAGACAAGCAGTAAACGCAATGAGGCAAGCAGTAAACATAATGATGCAATAAAGAAACGTAAAGATGCAATAAAGTAAATGAAAAAGTTTGCCGTGGAGGCTTTGAAAATTGAACGCTTGCAACGATTTTTAACATATGATAATCTTTTTGTAAACTTTGCTTGATAGACAAACGCATGAGAATTATTTAGAATTTAATCATGTTAAGAATATTGGCAAAGGTGGTATAAATATGAGAAAGACATATGTTGACAACATTCGTTGGATCACTGTGGTACTGGTGGTGATCTATCACGTGATCTATATGTTCAACGGGGTCACGAAATTCGGGATTATTGGTCCCTTTACGGAAAAACAGCCGCAGGACGTCTATCAGTACGTCGTATATCCGTGGTTTATGTTGCTTTTGTTTGTGGTTTCCGGCATGGCGGCGAGGTTTGAACTGGGCAGGCGCACGGAGAAGGAATTTTTCCGAAACAGAACGAGAAAGCTGCTGGTGCCTTCCACCATTGGTCTTTTGACCTTTGGCTGGGTGCTTGGATATTATAACATGTTGATGTCAGGAGCTTTTAACGAGATGGGGGCTGTTCCCAGGCCCATACTTTTCCTGATCATGGCGGTCAGTGGCTCCGGGCCCTTATGGTATATCCAGATGCTATGGCTCTTTAGCGTACTGCTTCTTTTGATCAGGAAAGTGGAAAAGGACAAATTCTTTTCCCTGTGCGGTAAGGCAAACGTTCCCGTGCTTCTTTGCCTGACGGTGCTTGTCTATGGCGCGGCGCAGATATTGAATACGCCGGTGATCGTAGTCTACAGGTTTGGCATTTACGGGCTTGGCTTTTTTATCGGCTATTTTGTTATGTCGCATGAGGAAGTGATGGAGCGGCTGGGAAGGGCCTGGATCCTGATGAGCGCGCTTGCGGTGATCGCCTGCATTGCATTTGTGATCACCTTTTGGGGGCAGTCCTACCCTGATCATGAGGTCCTGGACACGGTTCTTTGCAACGTATATGCCTGGCTTGGAACGCTTGGCGTTTTGGCCTTCATGAAAAGATGGGGCAATTTTGAAAACAAGTTTACAAAATGGATGGTCAAAAAATCCTGGGGACTTTACGTGTTCCATTATCTGATGATCGCGGTAACTGGTTGGTATCTAAGGAAATATTGCCAGGGCATGGCGCCGGTCTTTGTCTACCTGATGGTAACGGTGGCTGCCTTCGCGGGTTCTTACGTGCTGTATGAGATCATGAGCCGCATTCCGGTTCTGAGGTGGTGCGTTCTAGGGATTAAAAAGGAGAAGAAGTAAATGGGCTTTTCGGAAAATCTGATCGAGCTGAGAAAACTGAAGAATTATTCGCAGGAAGAGCTTGCCGAAAGGATCGGGGTATCGAGGCAAACCCTTTCCAAATATGAGACGGGAGAGTCCCTGCCGGACATTGAGAAGTGCAAGCAGCTGGCGGAAGTTTTCTCCGTGACCTTAGATGACCTGATCTCTTATGAGAAGCAGGAGGAAGATAACCTGGGGTATCCGATCCCGCCGAAGGGAAAGCATATCTTTGGCATGGTAAAGGTGGGCGAGAAGGGGCAGATCGTGATCCCGGCGAAGGCCAGAAAGATCTTTGACATAGCACCGGGAGATCATCTGATCGTGCTTGGAGATGAGGGGCAGGGCATCGCCCTGATCAAGGAAAAGGGGCTTCTTGGCCTGATCAGCAGGGCAAGAAGAAACAGCGAGGACGCGGATTGAACGTCCGTGCCGGAGAAAATGGCAAGGGATAAAGAATAAGCCATTCAAGCCATTGGCCATGCCATGGACGCCGTCAATCTTATCACTGTTTTATTTTGGCAATTTGTGAGGAAAAAGATGAAAAAAGATACGTATCATCACGGAAATCTAAGAAATGAGTTGATCGAAAAGGGGCTGCAATATCTTGACAAACACGGTGAGGACAGTCTTTCCATGCGAAAACTGGCGGATTCCGCCGGGGTCAGCTCCGCGGCGCCTTATGCACATTTTAAGAACAAGGAAGCCTACCTGCAGGCCGTTCAGGAATACGTAACGCTTCAGTTTTCGGATGCCCTGACGATGGCGGCGGAAGGCTGTCAGGATCCTTCACGGATTTTATTGGAGATGGGCAAAGCGTACGTGCTGTTCTTTTATGAGAATCCGCTCTATTATAAGTTTCTTTTTACCCGCGGCAACGTTGACGTGAGACAATATCAGCCCTTTACGTTCTTTGAGAGGAAGGTGAGGGATTTCTTTTTGCATACGTTGCGGATGGAGTTTTCGGAAGACGTGCTGCGGGCGAAGACATATGCGCTTTGGTCGATGGTTCACGGCCTGGCCCAGCTTGTCACCATGGATGACGTCATAGATGAGGAACGCGTGGAGGAAGTCGTGGAAACAATTCTGAGCTCCGTGAGTTTAACGTAGGGAGAGGTACTTTGTGGGCATTTCGCGACGAATCCCGTGCATTTCGCAACAAAAACAGTCACGGTAAAAGGATTGCTGATATTATGAAGAAGTAAGGCAGGCGTAAGAATTACGCCCGGGTAAGCGGATGACAAGACAAGGAGGTCCATTCATGATCTGGAACATAGAGTTTAAGGGGAAATTAAAGGGAAGCATCGATCAGATTTCTACCGGTAAAGAGCTCCCGGAGGGGAGTGTTCAGTTCAAGGAACCGGAAAAGGTCGAGAAAGCAATGCTTCAGGGATTCCTATATACGATTCCGGGTGTGTTTCTCATGTTGCTGCTGGCCATATTCCGGATCGTTACGACTTATGCCAAGCCGGAAGAAATGAATGGCGGACAGTACCTGAAGACCTTTATTCCGGCGCTGGTCGTTTCCATGATCGCCGCGTACCCTGCCATGTACGTACATGAGTTTATCCATGCGTTTCTGTTTCCCAAGAACTTAAAGAAGCAGATCTACGTTCACCCGGAGTCCATGACGCTGTTTGTGTATTGTGAAGAGATGATCAGCAAGGCGCGCTTTATCGTGGTGAGCCTTGGCCCGGCAGTGGTTCTTGGCATTTTGCCTTTCCTTATCGGAGTTATTTTTGCCCCCGTCATTCCCGCGCAGATCATGGTTGCAACCATGTTTTTTGCGGTGATCTCCTACATGGGAGCCATGGGAGATCTCGTGAATGCTTTTAACTGCATCAGGCAGGTTCCGAGGGACGGAAAGGTATTCAACAGAGGATATCATTCCTATTGGATGCGGTAAAAGATTGTGACCGGATTGGTCTTGCTGAGAAAGGAAGTTTAACTTTGAGCCTCTGGCGCTTGCCGGAGGCTTTTTTGGGTGGCGAAGAAGGAAACCAAGTGCCTGCGAAGCGGAGGCGGATGCCGAAGGCAGCCGGATTTTATGAATTGGGAATGAAAAACGCTTGACATATTATCAAAATGATATTATGATATACGCATACAGATATTATCAAATAAACATATCAGAAGGCGGGAGCAAGCGCAGAAAGGAGATTGCCATGAAAAAGAGAGAGATTTTTGACAGGGGAATTCAGTTTCATCATTATTGCAATACCGCGTATCCGCTGCGGCCCAATTCCCTGGCGCAGTATGAGGTGCATGATCCTAAGGAAATTTTAGAGGTGGTACGGAAAAACATTGAAGCGCAAGACGAGCTCTGCCTTTACGTGCACGTGCCCTTCTGTCAGGCGAGATGTAAATTCTGCGAGTACGTGGTAATGGATCACCCTAAGGAGACGGATCCGGATCTTTACGTGGAACATCTCCTGAAGGAGATTGAGATCTATCGGGAAATGATCGGCGATAAGCCCATTGTCGGATATGACCTGGGAGGGGGAACGCCTTCGTATCTGTCCGTGGAGAATCTGCAAAAGATCACGGAATCCATCCGGCGTTTTAACCTTCAGGAAGGCATGTATTTGAGCGTGGAGACCACGCCAGTGATCGCGGCAAATAATCCGGAGAAGATCAAGGCCATTCATAATCTGGGGTATAACCGCATCTCCATGGGCTTTCAGACCGTATCGCCAAAGCTTTTGGAGTCTCTGGGGAGGGAAGGTTCGGAATTTATTTATGAGAAGGCCGTAAGTAATATCCGCAAGGCGGGGTTCGACCGCTTGAACGTTGACTTAATGTATGGATTCTTAAATCAGTCGGACGATGATTTTGCAAATACGGTGAAATATACCATTGCCATGAATCCGGAGTTCATTACCCTGTATCGCAACCGCTATAAAGGGACGCTGCTGGAGCCGGAATC